>NZ_JBIRZS010000002.1:0-141055 GCF_044391085.1 Paenarthrobacter sp. NPDC018779
CTGCGACACCCTCTACGCCATGCTCCGCGACGGCACCCTCTACCAAGCCCAAACACCCAAAACCGCTTGACGAAAAACATAGGGACACTCTCACCGAACCGCCCGTTCCAGCCGACGCTCTCTCCGAATCGCCCGTTCCAGCCGACGCTCTCTCACCGCGGTGGGAGAGGGATCGGAGATGGGGGCGGTTTCGTGAGAGAGCGATCGCCAAATGGGGGCGGTTTGGTGAGAAAGGGTTCGCCAAATGGGGGCGGTTTCGTGAGAGAGGGATCGGAGATGGGGGCGGTTTGGTGAGAGAGGGTTCGCCAAATGGGGCGGTTTCGTGAGAGAGGGTCAGAAGAGGCCGGTGGGGTTGCCGTCGGGGCCGACGTCCATTCGCATGGCCGCAGGCTCCTTGGGCAGGCCCGGCATGGTCATGACGGCTCCCGTCAGCGCCACGATGAAGCCCGCACCCGTCTTGGGAATCAGATCCCGGACATGCACGCGGAAGCCCTTGGGCGCGCCCAACTGCGAGGCATCGTCGGTAAACGAGTACTGGGTCTTGGCCATGCAGACGGGCAGCCCGCTCCACCCGTTCTTCTCGATGTCCGCAAGCCTCTTCAGCGCGGGCACGGAGAACTCGACGCCGTCGGCACCATAAATCTCCTGGACGATGGTCCGGATCTTGTCCTCCACGGGCATTTCCAGCGGGTAGAGATGGTGGAAATTCGACGGCGACTCCAGCGCGGCTGCCACCTTCGCGGCGAGCTCGTCCCCGCCGTCGCCTCCGCCTCCACGGCCCCACACATCGGCGACGGCGGCCTGCACGCCTTCCGCGGCGCACCACGCAAGCAGCCAATCGATCTCTTCCGGGGTATCCGTGCCGAACTTGTTGATGGCCACCACGGGTGAGATCCCGAATTTGGCCACATTGCCCACATGCCGCTTGAGGTTCTCGACGCCGGCGGCCAGGGCTTCCACGTTGGGAACCTTGAGGTCCTCCTTGGGTACGCCGCCCTGCATCTTGAGCGCCCGGATGGTGGCCACAACCACGACGGCGGACGGCGCCACGTCCGCGATACGGGACTTGATGTCCATATACTTCTCGGCGCCGAGGTCCGCGCCGAACCCCGCTTCGGTCACGACGATATCCGCCAACTGCTGGGCGGTGCGCGTGGCGATAAGTGAGTTGCAGCCGTGGGCGATGTTGGCGAACGGTCCGCCATGGACCAGGGCCGGGGTCCCGGCGATGGTCTGCACCAGGTTCGGTTTGATGGCGTCCTTCAACAGGAGCGTCAAAGCACCTTCCACGCCGAGGTCCGCGACAGTGACGGGCTTTCGGTCGAAGGTGTAGCCAAACGTGATCCTGCCCAGTCTGGAGCGCAAGTCGTCCAGATCGGTGGCGAGGCAGAAGACAGCCATGATTTCGGAAGCGACCGTGATGTCGAAGCCGTCCTGCCGGGGCACGCCCTGGGCCGGCCCGCCGAGGCCAATGACGACGTCCCGGAGCGCGCGGTCGTTCATGTCCAGAACGCGTTTGAAGGTCATGCGCCGGGGATCGATCCCGAGCTCGTTGCCCTGGAAGATGTGGTTGTCCACCAACGCCATCAGCGCGTTGTTGGCTGAGGTGATCGCATGGAAGTCGCCGGTGAAATGCAGGTTGATATCGTCCATGGGCAGCACTTGGGAGTAGCCGCCTCCCGTCGCCCCGCCCTTCATGCCGAGGATGGGTCCCAGGGAAGGCTCACGCAAGGCGATCATCACCTTATGCCCGGCACGCGCGAGGGAGTCCGCCAAGCCTACAGTGGTGGTGGATTTGCCTTCGCCTGCCGGGGTAGGGGACATGGCCGAGACGAGGACCACCTTTCCCGCGGGCTTCGCGGTGGGGAGGGTGAGCAGGGCCGGATTGATCTTGGCCTTGTAAGGTCCGTAGAGCTCCAGCGCCTCCAGGTTGATGCCCGCTTGTTCGGCGATTTCCTCAATGGGCCTGATCCGTGCGCGCTTGGCGATCTCCAGATCTGACAGGACGTTGTTTTCAGACATCGTTGTCCTTCGACTCGGTGCTTACGCTGTGCGCGTCAATCTACCAGCCGGCATACGTTCACCAGCGGATGTCAGCGCCCGGGAACCAGCAACCCGGAGACGGACTCGCGGTAGCTTTCCAAAGTGATGGCGGCAGTGCGTTGCCAACCGAAGGATTCGGCGTGGGTTGCCGCAGCCCTGCCCATGTCCTCCCGGGTCCGGATATCGTCGTAGAGCTCTTCCAAGGCATCAGCCCAGTCGGCGGGATCATGCCCGTCCACCAGGATGCCGGTCCGGCCATCGGAGACGGCGCGGGACAAGCCGCCAACGTTGGTGGCCACCACCGGGGTACCGCACGCCTGTGCTTCCAAGGCCACCAGTCCGAAGGATTCACTGAAGGAAGGCATCACCACCACGTCCGCTGAACGGAACCAGCCAGCCAGCTCCGGTGCCACAACAGGCGGCCGGTGCGTGACGACGTCGTTCAATCCGGCCTCTTCGATGTAGTGCTGCAGGTCGAAATCCTTGGCGCCGCTGAGGGAACCCAAGATGGTCAGCTCAAGGTCGATGTCCGGGCGGCGCTGCCTCAACAGCCCCGCTGCCTTGACGAACACCTGCGGCCCCTTGAGGCGTTGGATCCGGCCGGCGAAAACCAGGTGGAAACTGTCCGGCCGCACATCCCGTTCCCTGCGGGACCTTCGCCGGAAGGAGGGCGTGAAGACGCGAAGGTCCACGCCGGGAGGTGCCACATCGATGCGGTCCATGTCCGCGCCATAGTGCGAAACCAGCTCCTCTGCCTCTGCGGGCGTATTGGCAATGAGCCGGCTGGCGCCGTCGACAATCCGCTGCTCGCCCTCTTCGCGGCGCCGGGGCTCGGGCCGTTCGCCGGATTCCAACACCAGGTTCTTGACCTTGGCCATGGTGTGCATGGTGTGGACCAGCGGAACGCCCCACAGCTGGGACAGCTCCAGGCCCGCAACTCCGGACACCCAGTAGTGCGAATGGACGGCGTCATAACGGCCACGCGGTTGTTCCTGCCGGATCCGGTCGATCTCCTCCACCATCTGGTGCAGCAACGCGGGCAGTTCTTCCTTGGGCAGTTTGCGGCGCGGACCGGCCATGACGTTGTGGACGCAGACGTTCGGACCGGGATGTTCGACGGCGGGCTGCCCGGCCTTGGTGGCACGGGTGAAGATCTCCACCTCCACGCCGGTTTCAGCCAAGGCCATGGCCAGTGCACGCACGTAGACGTTCATGCCACCTGCATCCCCCGCCCCCGGCTGCTCCATGGGGGAGGTGTGCAAGGACAGGAACGCGACCCGACGGATCAATGTCACGGTTGACTCCTGCCCTTCATCGCAAAACCGGCTTTCCCTGCAGAAAACACTACTCCTGCCCGGAACCCACAAGGCTGCTACCGTGTCCGCTGTGAGCCAAGAAAACAGCTATGACATCCGCCCAGCCACGGACAACGACTGGCCGGGCATCTGGTCCGTCCTGGAACCGGTGATCCGCGAGGGTGAAACGTTCACGTGGGACAGGGACACCGATGAAGAAACCGCGAGGGCCAAATGGATGAAGGACGCCCCCGGGCAGACGTTCGTGGCCGTGCGTTCAGCGGACGGTGCGATCCTTGGTACCGGTGAGTTCCATGCCAACCAGGCCGGCGGCGGCAGCCACGTGGCAAACGCAGGCTACATGGTGGGTGCCCAACATTCGGGCCAAGGCATTGCGCGGGCACTTTGCGCTTACTCCCTTAAGGAGGCCAAGGCAGCCGGATTCCGTTCCATGCAGTTCAACGCAGTGGTGGAAAGCAATGTCCGCGCCGTGTGGCTGTGGCAGTCCATGGGCTTCAAGATCCTTGCCACGGTTCCCGAGGCGTTCAACCACCCCGAGATTGGCTACGTGGGCCTGCACGTCATGTATCAGAAGCTCTAGCGTCCCACCCACAACTGCGCCAGCTCAGGGAATCCATCCTCGTAGCCCTCCAGGAGTTGCCGGCCCAGGTCTGTCGAACCCACCAGGGGGTGGGCCGCAAAGGCTTGCAGGGCAGCCTCCCTGTCGCCTTCCCGAACGGCCTGGATGGTGAGCCGTTCCACCTCTTTGACGTGCCGCATCAAGGTGAGGAACTGCCCAGCGGGAGGGTCCTGCGGGAGCGGCAAGGCGCCGTCGGACGTCACCTGA
Source organism: Paenarthrobacter sp. NPDC018779 (assembly GCF_044391085.1). Classification (NCBI taxonomy): domain Bacteria; kingdom Bacillati; phylum Actinomycetota; class Actinomycetes; order Micrococcales; family Micrococcaceae; genus Paenarthrobacter; species Paenarthrobacter sp. NPDC018779. Next base: position 4,186 of record NZ_JBIRZS010000002.1, read on the forward strand.
CAGGGAACCTCGACGACGGCGTCCGCCGGCAACCCGGGCACGGCAACCTCCGCGGTGCCCACCCGGGCGTCGGGCGCCACGGGGGAGTTGGGGACGTTCAGGATCAACTCAGTGGTGGCCCCGGACGAGGAGCCGGAGAGCGCCCGCATCACTGCCAAAGCCACCCGTTCGTAGCCGCCACCGGCCAAGTCCGACTCGTCCCGCTGTTCGCCCTCTTCGCGCGACTCAGCCAAATAGCCCTTCTCGCGGGACAGCCGGGCAGCGTCCCATCGCGCATACGCATCGGGAGAACCCGCCAAGCCAGGATAGAGCGTTGCCTGCTGTCCATGGATGGAGGCTCCGCGCGTCTCGGACTGCCTGCGGATGGCCTGCGTGGCGTGATGGGTTTCGTAGTAGTAATACAGGTACTCGTTGGGGAGGCAGCCAAGCAGTTCCAGCATGTGCTGTCCAAACAGCCGGCCCTCCTCCATCGAGGCAAGCGCGTCGTGGCTGGACAGCAACCCGGGCAGCAGGTCCGTTCCTGACGGTGCCAACCGGTAGAGCCAACCGAGGTGGTTCAGCCCGTAGTAGCCCACGCCGTCGAGCCGTCCGTCCGGTAGCGGCGCCCCCGCAGCCGCCGCGGCCCTCTTCACGAGACCACCAGCCGAATCGCAGATGCCGATCACCCGCTTGCCCAGCACAGGCGCCAAGGCCTCGGTGACCATCCCGGCGGGGTTGGTGAAGTTGATGAGCCACGCATCGGGGCAGTGGAGCCGCATGGCTTCGGCGAGTTCGAGCATCCGCGGGATGGAACGCAGTGCGTAGGAGATGCCGCCCGCTCCGGTTGTTTCCTGGCCCAGCACGCCCAGGTCCAAAGCCACGCGTTCGTCGATCATCCGGCCCGCCGTCCCGCCTGGACGGATCGCCGCGAACACCATGCGCGTCCCGGCCAGCGCCTCGCCCAGGTCCGTGGAAACCACGACGGCGGGACGGGAGCCTTCCGGTACCGGCATGGCCGCCAAGACAGACTCGATTGCCACCAGGCGGGAGGCATCCACGTCGTAGAGGACCAGCTCGTCCACGAGCCCGGCAAAGGGGCCCGAACACAAGGCACGGTACACAAGGGGAACCCGGAATCCGCCGCCGCCGGCGATCATGAGCCGCATGGTCCGAGTCTATGCAGCCCGGAACGTGCAGCGTAGTCTGCCGTGCATGGATGCCATGCCCCAGCGTCGCTATGATCCCCTTGCCTCCGTTCGGTCCGATGGCGAAAACCAGTGCGATCTCCTGCTCACCGGAACGGTCTTCCAGGACATCATCTTCACGGGCCTCCCGCACGCGCCCGAACCCGGCACCGAAGTGTGGAGTGAAGGCATGGGCAGTTGCCCTGGCGGTGTGGCCAACCAGGCGATCGCTGCGGCCCGACTGGGACTGCGGACCAATCTGGCGGCGACGTTCGGGGACGACGGCTACGGGGACTACAACTGGGAGATCCTGGAAACCCAGGAGCACGTGGATCTTTCCTTATCCCGGCGCGTTCCCGGCTGGCACTCGCCGGTGACGGTGTCCATGTGCGTCAACCAGGACCGTTCCATGGTGACCCACGGGCACCCGGCACCGGTGAACGCCTCGGAACTCATCGGACGGCCACCCAAGGCGCTCGCCGCCGTCGCGGACCTCGGCGAGGAACTGGAACCGTGGATGCTCGCCGCCAAGACGGCCGGCACCAAGCTGTTCGGTGTGGTGGGCTGGGACCCCAGTGGCGAATGGTCACAGCGCAGGCTGGAGCAGTTGGAGCATTATCACGCGTTCTTGCCCAACGCGCCCGAGGCCATGGCCTTCACCGGGAAAGCCGACCCCTGGGCGGCGCTCTACTCGTTGGCGGACCGAGTTCCCGTGGCCGTGGTGACTCTCGGACCGCAGGGTGCCATGGCCGTGGACTCTGAGACCGGCGAGGAGGAATGGGTGCCCTCGTTGCCCGTGTCCGCCTCGGACCCCACGGGCGCCGGGGACTGCTTCGGGGCAGCGTTCATTGTGGGCAGCCTCGCGGGTTGGAAGCTGGGGGACCGCCTGAGGTTCGCGAACCTCTGTGCCTCCTTGGCCGTACAGCAAGTGGGCGGTTCGCTTGCGGCCCCGGGCTGGGGAGACATCGCCGACTGGTGGCAGCGGGCCAACGCACGGAAGGAGCGCCAGTCGAGCCAATGGCTGCGGCGGTTCGCTTTCCTTGAGCCGATCGTGCGGGACATCCCGGCCGAGGCCCAGCGGCGGGCCCGGGCAACCATCGCGCACCTGTCCGACGCACAGTAGCCAGGCAAGCCGGGGAAGCAGCGCAGTTAACCCGGGTTCACCCACCCCACTAGAATCTCTAGGGTGACTTACGAAGCAGCAGCAGATATCGGGATCGGTTCCAAGCCCTCCATAGCAAAGTCGGCGATGCTTGAACGCTCGGCCGTGATCGACCTCGAAGCTGTTCGGCACAACGTTCGCCAGTTCGTCGGTATCGCTTCGCCCGCCTCCGTCATGGCCGTCGTCAAGGCCGACGCCTATGGACACGGAGCGGTGCAGGTGGCCCGTGCCGCCCTTGACGCCGGGGCCACCTGGTTGGGTGTTGCCCACATTTCCGAAGCGCTCGCCCTGCGCGCAGCAGGCATCGATGCGCCCCTGCTTGCCTGGTTGCACACCCGCGAGAGCAACTTCCAAGCGGCAGTCGCCGCCGGCATCGACGTCGGAATCTCCGGCTGGGAACTGGACGCCGTGGTGGCGGCAGCCCGGGACCAGGAACGCCCTGCACGCGTGCACCTGAAAATCGATACCGGCCTGGGCCGCAACGGCTGTACCATCGCCGACTGGGACCAACTCCTGGGCCAGGCCATGGAGTACCAGGACGAGGGACTGCTGCGCGTGGTAGGGATCTTCTCCCACTTGGCAGTCGCCGATGAACCGCAGCGGCCCGAAACCGACGAACAACTTACCGTCTTCCGCGAGGCCCTGGCCATGGCCGAGGACGCCGGGGTGGACACCGAAGTCCGGCATATCGCCAACACTCCCGCCACGTTGTCCCGGCCCGATTCGCACTTCGACCTGGTCCGCGTAGGCCTGGGCGTCTACGGCCTCTCGCCCTTCCAGGGAGCTACGTCCGCCGAACTCGGCCTCCGGCCGGCCATGACCGTTCGGACCCTGTTGTCCAACTGCAAGAAAGTTCCCGAAGGCCAAGGCGTGTCCTACGGACTGAACTACCACACCACCACGGAGAGCACGCTTGGGCTGATCCCGCTGGGATACGCGGACGGTGTGCCACGTGTTGCCACGGGCGGACCGGTCCGCGTGAACGGTGTCACCTACCCCGTGGTGGGACGGATCGCCATGGACCAGATGGTCATTGACCTTGGACCCCTCACGGAGGAGGAAGCTGCCGGCCTCAAGGGCAGCGAAGCGGTGATGTTCGGCGACGGCACGGATGGTGGACCCACGGCAGACGACTGGGCTGCCGAAGCCGGCACCATCAACTACGAGATCGTCACCCGCATCAGCCCCCGCGTTCCCCGAACCTATGTCAACGAGGTTCCCTCGGCGGCCGAGGTCGCGGCTGCATCCAAGGCAGCCGCCCTGTGAACAGCACACCCGCGAATTGGGAACGCAGCGTCAAAGTCACGACGGCGGACCAGACCCACGCGCTCGCCGCATCGCTCGGTGGGGTGCTTGAAGCCGGAGACCTGCTGGTCCTGACAGGTGAACTGGGGGCCGGAAAGACCACCTTCACCCAGGGGCTCGGAGAAGGCCTCGGGGTGCGGTCCGGCATCATCTCACCCACGTTCGTGCTGGTCAGGATCCATCCAAACCTTGCCGACGGTCCGCGCCCGGGCGGTCCGGACCTGGTCCACGTGGACGCCTACCGGCTTGAGTCGTCGGGGGAGATTGACGACATCGACCTTGAAAACACCATGGACACCTCCGTGACCGTGGTCGAGTGGGGGCGCCACCGGGTGGAGCATTTGTCCGAGAGCCGGCTGGAAGTGGACCTGCACCGCGCAGTTGGCGGCGAGGCCGCGCCCGGTGGGGACGTCTTCGACTTCGACACCGAGGACGACGACGAGCCACGCACCATCGTCTTCCGTGGCTTCGGCCCACGCTGGCCGGACGCCCCGGAGCTCCTTGAAACCACACTCCCCGAAGGAGGCAACTGATGCTGATCCTGGCCATCGACACCTCAGCCGTGGCAAGCGCCGCACTGATTTCCGAGGACGCCATGGAAGGCGTGGTGGACTCCTTCGCCACGGAAGACACGCGCAGCCACGCCGAGGTCCTTGCTCCGGGAATCGAGAAGCTCCTGGCGGGCGCCGGAGTCACGGGAGCCGATATCGACGCGATCGTCACCGGTGTGGGGCCGGGCCCCTTTACGGGTCTCCGCTCCGGCATCGCCACAGCCCGGACGCTGGCCTTCGTCTGGAACAAGCCCCTGTACGGCCTGATGAGCCTCGACGCGATTGCGTTGGAAGTTGCCGAGTCCACTGCTGCTGTCCCTGAGTTCCTCGTGGCAACGGATGCCCGGCGCAAAGAGGTCTACTGGGCCCGCTACACCCTCGCCGAGGGCCAACTTCCGGAGCTGGTGGACGGACCCCATGTGGGCTTCGCGGCGGACCTCCCGGACCTTCCGGTCTTCGGGGCTGGTGCCGGGCTCTACGCAGAGGTGCTCAACGCGAACGAGGATTTTGCGGAGACGCAACCGGACGCCTCCTCCTTGGGCCAGTTCGCGCTGGCCAAACTCTCGGCAGGCCAGCCGCTGCTTGACTCAACGCCGCTGTACCTGCGGGAGTCCGATGCCCAGGTCCCCGGCCCACGGAAGCGTGCGCTCTGATGAAGCTCTCACCCAAACTTGAACTCGAGGGTGTCTCCCTGCGGGACATGACCGAGGCGGACGTCGCTGCCGTCGATGCCCTCGAACGCCGCCTGTTCCCGGTGGATGCTTGGCCGCGGCAGATGTTCTTCGATGAACTCTCCCAGCCGGAAACCCGTCGCTACGTCGTGGCCGAGGCCGCGGGCGAGATCATCGCCTACGCCGGATTGATGTGCATCGAGCCCATTGCGGATGTCCAGACGATCGCCGTCGTTCCTGAATTTGAAGGAAAGGGCATCGGCTCGGCGATCCTTACCGAACTGATCGAGGAAGCACGGCGCCGCCGCGCGGCCGACGTCCTGCTGGAGGTGCGCGCGGACAATCCCCGGGCCCAGCAGCTGTATCTGCGTTTCGGCTTCGAGCAGATCCACGTCCGGCCCCGCTACTACCGCGACGGCACGGATGCCCTGATCATGCGCTTGCCGCTGAACAACTCCACACCAACAGAAGGAGCCTCCGAGTGAGCGCCGCACTTTCCACGCAGCCGCTGGTGCTGGGCATCGAGTCCTCATGCGACGAGACCGGCGTCGGAATTGTTCGTGGAACCACGCTCCTGACCAACACGGTGTCCTCGTCCATGGACGAGCACGTGCGGTTCGGCGGTGTCATTCCCGAGATTGCCTCGCGCGCCCACTTGGACGCCTTCGTTCCCACCTTGCAGGAATCCCTCCATGAAGCGGGGGTGACGCTTGAGGACATCGACGCAATCGCCGTCACCTCAGGACCCGGCCTGGCCGGTGCGCTGATGGTGGGCGTCTGCGCGGCCAAGGCACTCGCCGTTGCTACCGGCAAGCCGCTCTACGCGATCAACCATTTGGTGGCGCACGTGGGAGTCGGGCTGCTGGATGCAAGGAACGACGCCGGTGCTGCCGCCGGCCTCGGTGCCGGGGAACTGCCGGAGAACCTCGGCGCACTCCTGGTTTCAGGAGGCCATACGGAAATCCTGCGGATCCGCAGCATCACCGACGACGTAGAGCTCCTGGGCTCCACCATCGATGACGCCGCGGGCGAGGCCTATGACAAGGTGGCCCGCATCCTCGGCCTCGGCTATCCCGGCGGTCCCGCCATCGACAAACTGGCACGGCAGGGAAATCCGAAGTCCATCCGCTTCCCGCGCGGCCTGATGCAGCCCAAATACATGGGCACTGTGGAAGAGAAAGGCCCGCACCGCTACGACTGGTCCTTCAGTGGCCTGAAGACCGCTGTTGCCCGCTGCGTGGAACAGTTCGAAGCCCGCGGCGAGGACGTTCCCGTGGCTGATATCGCTGCGGCGTTCCAGGAAGCCGTGGTGGACGTCATTACGTCCAAAGCGGTGTTGGCCTGCAGGGAACACGGAATCACGGACCTCCTGCTGGGCGGTGGCGTCGCCGCCAATTCGCGGCTTCGCGAACTGACGGGTCAGCGCTGCACCTCGGCGGGCATCAAGCTCCACGTCCCGCCCCTGAACCTGTGCACGGACAACGGTGCCATGGTTGCTGCCCTGGGAGCCCAACTGATCATGGCTGGAATCGGACCCAGTGGAGTGTCCTTCGCCCCGGATTCGTCCATGCCGGTAACTACGGTGTCGGTCCCCGCCTAGCCGGCGTCCGGTCCTTTGCGCATTTGCTTCACGAGGTCCATCACGACGGCCTGGAGGTCGCCGTTGTGCTCGGCGGCCACGCGGCGCTGGCGCTGGTAGCTCGCGCCCCGTTCGATGATCCGGGCCACGTCCGCGAGTTCCTCGGAGCAGCCGAGCTCGGCAGCGATGGGCCCCAGCCGTTCGAGGGTCTCGGTCAGGTGTTCGGTCACGAGCTTCTCGTTGCCCTCGGCGTCGAGGATGATGATCGCTTCCATCCCGTACCGGGCAGCGCGCCACTTGTTCTCCTGGACGTGCCATGGCGGCATGGTGGGGATGGTGCCGCCAGCATCGAGGATGCCGGAGAACTCATGGACCAGGCACTGCGTCAGCGCTGCGATCGCGCCCACTTCTTCAAGCGTGGCAAGGCCATCGCAAATGCGCATCTCGATGGTGCCCAGGGCGGCAACCGGGCGGATGTCCCAGCGGATCTCCGAGATCGCATCGATGACACCGGTGGTAAACATGTCCTGGACGTAGGCCTCGTACCCATCCCAGGCGTCGAACTGGAACGGAAGTCCCGCCGTCGGAAGCTGTTGGAACATCAGGGCGCGCTGTGACGCGTAACCTGTTTCTTCGCCCGCCCAATAGGGGCTGGACGCGGACAGTGCCTGGAAGTGCGGGAAGTAGTTGACCAGGCCGTCCAGGATGGGGAGGACCTTGTCCTTGCGGTCGATGCCCACATGGACGTGCACGCCGTAGATCACCATCTGGCGCCCCCACCATTGGGTGCGCTCAATCAGCTTTGCGTAGCGCTCCTTGTCCGTGACCGGCTGGAGCAGCGGAGGGCTGAAGGGGTGGCTGCCGGCGCAGAACACCTCCACGCCCATGGTGTCTGTGACTTCGCGGACGGCGGCCAGGGAGCGGCTGAGGTCTTCCTTGGCTTCCTTGACCGTTTCGCAGACCCCGGTGACGAGTTCCACGGTGTTGAGGAGGAGTTCGCGCTTGATGTGCGGGTGCTCGTCGTCCTCGTTGAGGTCGGGGTGGTTGGCGGCGACGCCCTTCAGGACATCGTTCGCGACCGAGACCAGTTCCCCTGTCCGTGCGTTGACGAGCGCCAGCTCCCATTCCACACCCAGTGTCGATTGCCTGGATGGCGCAAAATCAATCTGCACGTAGTCCCCTCGTTATGTTCGTCGCGCTTCCCCGCTGCGGGGCCGCCAGCGGTCGGCTCAAGTCTAGTGCAGCGGCCCGCCCGGAGATGTTGCAGCTACGCTTAGTGAATTGCTAATGAGAATGATTCTTAACTAGGATGGTGGCATGCACCTCTCCATCGTCAGTTCCCTGGACAGTCAATGCCGCGAAGTGGCGGCAGCCCGGCTCGGCCGGACCCACAGCAACTCCGCCGTCGTTTTCCACGACCTCCTGGATGGGTCTGTGGTCCTCCGGCGCGTGTACCGCGACGGTCAACTCTTTGAGCGCGAAACCACCGTCCTGGAACATGGGTGCCTGAGCTGCACTGTCCGGCTGGACGTTATTCCGACGGCGGAGCGGCTCGCCTCGTGCGGCTTCGACCATGCGGTCCTTGCCTTGCCGCCGGGGGTGGCCGTGGGCATGGTGGTAGCTGAACTCCGTCAACTTTCGGGGAATTCGCTGGTGATCGACAATGCGGTACTGGCCCTGGATCCGGCCGACATGGAAGACCATGTCTGGGACCGCCATACCTTGTTCGAATCCGGATTCACGTCCATGCCGCAGGATGACCGCACCAGCGGGGAATTCCTCATTGGCGAATTCGGTCAGGTGGACACTGTCATGCTCTATGCGGGCCTGGGAGCGGAGCTCGCGGGTGATCCGCGGGTGGATTCGGAGGCTTGGGGATGCGGAGTTGAATTGCTCGGTGAGCTGGCTCCGCATGCCGCTGTGGTGGGCTCCTCCGATGAGTTCAGGCCGGGATGCTATGACGATGCCGAAGCCGCCGCCCGGACCAGGCCTGGCACGGTGCGCGTTCCGTTGGACGAAGCCCCCGGGCTCTTCAGTACCGTCCTGCACAAGGCATCAAGGCCACTTCATCCTGGGCGCTTTCGGGAGGCGCTGCCCCAACTGGCGGCCGGAACCCACTGGATGCGGGGCCGTCTATGGATCGCATCAGCGGCGGGGGTCCGGATTGCCATCCAAGGCATTGGTCCCCGCGTGTGGCTGGAAAGCACGGGGCCTTGGCTGGCGGACGTGGTCGGCACCGCAGGTGCGGGAGCCGATGTCGACGCTGTCCTCGACTGGCATCCGCACCATGGTGACCGCGGTACCGTCCTGGCCATCACTGGACGCTCGGAGGACGTCGACCCCGGGGAGATTCGTCGCTTGCTGGACGATTGCCAGGTTACCGAGGCAGAAATGGTGCTGCATCCCGGGGAATGGAACGACCCCTTTGAGCTCAGTGAAACCCTCTGATCCCTACAACATAAGGAGAGCAACCATGAAAGTCCGGAACTCGCTTCGCGCGCTCAAGAAGATCCCCGGAGCACAGATCGTCCGTCGCCGCGGACGGACCTTTGTGATCAACAAGCAGAACCCGCGCATGAAGGCGCGGCAGGGCTGATGTATCCAGTGGGCAAGCCGGCAAAATAAATATGACTTATTATACCGGCTTGCCCATCGTGGTTGTTTAATGGGTGCATGCCCATCCTGAACAAAGACATGGCCCTCTGCATCTCGCTTGCTGCCCGACCCAGCAACATTGGAACCAGGTTCCACAACTATCTCTACGACCTGCTCGGCCTGAACTTTGTCTACAAGGCCTTCGCACCCGCGGACATTGCCCTCGCCGTGGCCGGAATCAGGGGCCTTCCCATTCGCGGTGCGGCGGTATCCATGCCCTACAAGGAGGCCGTCATCCCGCTGGTGGATGTGATGGACCCGTCCGCCAGGGCCATCGACTCCGTCAACACCATCGTCAACAACGATGGCGTGCTGACTGCTTACAACACCGACTACATCGCTATTGCCCGACTCTTGAAGGATCATGAAGTGCCCACAACGCACTCGGTCCTCCTGCGGGGAGCGGGCGGCATGGCCAAGGCTGTGGCCGCTGCTTTGCGGGATGCCGGCTTCACCAACGTGACCATCGTGGCCCGTAACGAAACCGCGGGCAGGGCGCTCGCTGGCCTCTACGGCTTCGGATGGCAGGATGACGTCAACGGGGCCACTGCCGATCTCATCATCAACGTCACGCCGCTGGGTATGGCCGGCGCTGACGAGACTGCCCAGTCCTTCGACGATTCCACTATCGCTGCGGCGACGGCGGTGTTCGATGTGGTGGCATTGCCCCCGGAAACGCCACTCATTGCTGCGGCGCGGGCCTTGGGTAAATCTGTGATCACGGGAGCGGAGGTCATCGCGATCCAGGCAGAGGAGCAGTTTGTCCTTTACACGGGCGTCAGGCCTACGCCGGAACAGGTCCGTGAAGCCTCGGAGTTCTCCCGTCGCTGACGTTCGGATGTCCTAGCCCGATCCAGTTGAGAGTCTGCTGTCGGTATACGCTTCTTGAGGGATTAATCATTTCGATGGATTAATCAGAATCCTTACGAAGTTGGTGGGAGAAGCAGTGACGTTCGACATTGATACGGGCAGGACTCTGGCGGTGGTGGCTGCCTCGAAGCAGCGCATGGAACAGCTCCCGGCCGTTCAGGCCAAGCTGAGGCATGTGTGTGATGACATTCGTGGCGCACTGCGGAGTGGGCCTGTTTACTCGGCGATGGAGAGTTACGAAGACTCGGTACTCACGGTGGATGTCCATGGGTTGGCGCGACGAACGGCCAACATCTTTGGTGGTACCCGCGAGGCGGTAGCTGCCTACGTGGCGTGCGACGAGGCCATGGCGGCCACGGCCCTGGCGAACGCTCGGAGCATCGTGGTGTTGCGTCCCGGAGATTTGCCGCTGGACGTGTCCTACTGGATTCCCAACTCCAGGGATTTCCCACGTGACATGTCCCCCTGGAATCCGGCGAAGTAGGGCTGTCGTGTATCAAGTTGATGCATCCGCGATGGACGGATGGCCGGACCCTGAGGCGTTGGAGATGGCGGCGAATCCTCTGACCGAGAACGCGCCGGGCATCGTGAACATTGTGCAAATGGCGGCGTCGGAGTGGTCTGCCATGGCTGATGCGTACCGGGCTCCGGAGGCACCGGAATTGTTGGCTTTGTTCAAGCCGGTAACCCAAAAGAGTGAGGGGATCCGGGCCGGTCTTGCTGTGGTGTATCGGGCGTTGATGGCGTATGCGGATGACATCCGGGACCTGAACCGGCGCAGGGGTTTGCTGTTGGATGAGATCGGGCAGTTCCATCGCGAGCAGGACCGGTATGAAGAACGAGCGGCGTTCATGGAGCAAACGGGTGATCTGATGGCTTCGTCGGGCAGTGTTGCTTTTGCTTTGCAGGCCGCAGACCTGGAACGTCGGGCGCGGTTGCTTGACTCGGAACATGAACAAGCGCAGCAGGACTGCGCCCGCCAGATCAAGCGCGTGTATTCGATCGACCCGTCAGTTCCGGTGTATTACGACGGCGGAGCGGCGAGGGAGTTCCGGGCGGACTTCACCAGGTTCCGGTTGCAAAAGTTGGAGGCCAGCGGTGGGGGCGGCATTGAAGGTGCTGTGGAGACGTTGGCCCTGCTGAAGTCCATGTCGGCCGGGGAGTTGCTGGACTACGGCTCGGCTGAGACGGATTACCTCCGCAACGGGCTCAAGGCCCAGCCAGCCGTTGCCTACGTCCAAGGCTGGTGGGCTGGGTTGTCTTCAGAGCAGCAGGCGGCGTTGTTGGTCGCGGCGCCTGGGATCATCGGAAACCTCAACGGGATCCCTTATGCGGTCAGGGCGAAGGCTAACCGTGCCAACCTTGACGCCATTTATAACGACACCCGGACGAGCGAGGGGGACAAGGCAGTGCTGCGGGTGATCTACGATTCACTCCTTCCTGCCGACGACAGGACGGATGCTCCGCCGCGAAGCATCGTGTCCTTCACGCCGGATGACAACGGCAAGCCACTGGTGGCCATCGCGATCGGGGACCTGGACACAGCAGCCAATGTGACCTGGAATGTCCCGGGCATGAAAACCACCGTGGCTGACGGCTTGGAATCATGGACGAAGTCGGCACAGGACCTCTATGACGGACAAGGGCGTGCAGTCGAGGGGACCGGGAACTTGAGTCGTGCTGTTGTCTCTTGGGTTGGCTATGACACTCCCGAGGCTCCCCCGAGTGGTGAGGTGTTGTCGACAGACTTGGCGAAGGCTGGAGGGGTGAAGCTGGCCGCGGCGTTGGATGGCTTCAGCGAGACCCGCGCCGTATTAGGGGAGAACGCCGTGAAACTGAACGTTGTGGCCCATTCCTATGGGACCACTACGGCCTCTTATGCCTTGAAGACCATCTCGCATGAGGTCGCGACGGCTACGTTCTTTGGCTCTGCTGGGATTGCAGGGCAGGATGTCGGGTCTACAGAGGATCTGCATGTTTCTAAAGACATCGACGGCGGGGCCGAGGTTTATCTGACCGCGGCGAGCGAGGACCGGGTGGCGCCCTGGGGGATCATGGGGAGTGGGATGCGGGGTCGCGAGGGGCGCCTCGATCCAACGGGTGAGTGGTTTGGGGGCAAGACCTTCTCATCCGAAGGCGGCTACGACCCCGACACGGGTAACTTTTATATGCGGACCACCGGCCACGATGCCAAAGGGTGGGCAGTGAATGGCAGCGGAAACTCATTGTTCGCCGCCACTGAACTCCACGGCTACCTCGACCCGGACACCGAGTCTGCGCGCAACATCGCCATGACCTCAACTGGACGAGGCGGCCAGATCAAGCACCTTTTACCTCTGCGCCGCGAAACACAGGCAGGCTACGGCGGCATGTACTTTTCGAATGGGTCGTGGATCGAACGTGACCTGACTCTTGAGGAACTTGCGGAGGAACGAGGCAAATGACAGCGACAAAGTTCAACCGCAAAGCGTGGTTGGTATCGGTGATGGTGGGGTGCTTCATGGTGTCAGGGTGCGGTGCAAACCAAGCGGGTGGTGGCCAAGGCGGCGGTCCGGGGCCAGGACAGCGGAGCGCGGCGGAGGTGTTCACGGACTTCATGGATGCCATGGACGACACGGTGCAGCATTCGGGAGCGACCTGGCCCAACTGGAATGCCAACGACACTTCCGGCTACTTTCCGCCACCGTGTTCGGTGAATGCACGCGATGATGGCAGGGCCTATCAGACGCAGATCGAAGGCGGCCCGGTCGTGGATCCGCAGGCTTCCGTGGAAGCCATGAAGGCCCACTGGGAGTCGAAGGGGTACAGGATTACACATGTCTTCGACAACAGGGGCCCAAACACCACGGGAATTGAGATTCATGCCGTGACTCCGCGGGGCATGCTCCTAATTTTCACGCCGACGAAAACTGTTTCGTTTATCAAAGTTGTCGGTGAATGTACATTGGACCCTGCGGCCGCCAAGAAAACGACGTAGTTATGGTTCGTGAATTCACTGTCCCCGCGCGGCCGACGCGGCAGCGCTCAAAGGTCTTCGCAGTGATGGCCGTGGTGTGTTTGATAATGGCAGGATGCAACGCAAACCCGGCGACTGGCAGTCAGGGTGGCGAGCGGGCGCCAGGCGAGCGAAGTGCGCAGAAAGTATTCACGGAGTTCATGGAGGCCATCGATGACACGGTGCAGCAGTCTGGCGCAGATTGGCCCATTTGGGATCGCAATCACACCGCAGGATTCTTCCCCGGGCCGTGCTCGGTGCATGCTCGTGAGGATGGGAGGGCCTACCAAACACAGATCGAGGGCGGCCCTGTCGAGGATCCGCGGGCTGCCGTGGACGCTATGAAGGCCCATTGGAAATCGAAGGGTTACAGGATTACACACGTCTTCGACAACATGGGTGGAAACACCACTGGCATTGAGATTCATGCTGTAGCCCCGCGAGGCATGCTCCTGATTTTCACGCCGTCGAAAGGTACGTCATTCATAAACGTGCACAGCGAATGCACCCTGGATCCGGCGGCCCGGATAAAGACGACATCATTGTGACGGGGACTGGCGGCGATGGGGCGAGCCCCGGCTAAGCGCCGACCGGCTCCACCACCACAACCACCCGCTCCTCGCCGATCCTGGTGAGCACCAGCGTGGCTGTCTTCGCCTTCCCGGACGCCTTACCGGGCAGCAGCTGTTTCCTGAGTTCCTCGGGCGTGACCGCGGTGCCGCGTTTCTTGATGTCCAGCACGGTGATGCCGTTCGCTTTGACCCACGCCTTGAGGGCCTTGACGTTGTAGGGCATCACCTCGATCACGCGGTAGGCGCGGGCGAAGGGGGTGTCATGGAGTTCGGCTGCACAGATGTAGGCGATGTGCTCGTCCACCAGGTGTCCGCCCAGCCGGTCTGCAACATCGGCCACCAGCCCTGCCCGGATGACTGCACCGTCCGGTTCGTACAGGAACCCTTCCACGGGCCCGACGGCGGCCACCGGACCGCCGTCGAAATCCTCGCCGCTGGTGATTTCGGCAGCGCCCTGGGCGCCGATCACCAGCGCTGCGCGGCGAACCCCGGGACGGGCAACGGCGTTGAACCAGAGGGTCACCTCGGTGACATCGCCACCCACGGAGACCCACTGCGCCTCGCAATCGGCCGGGACGGAATCGTGGGGCATGCCAGGGCCCATTTTGACCCCCACTGCGCGGCCGGTTGCTGCCAGGCCCTCGACGAACGAGAGCGGGGGAGAGAACGCCTCGGGGTCCCAGATCCGCTTTGTTCCGGAGGTTGAGGTGGTCCGCCGGGCAGGATCGAGCCACACGCCGTCCACTCCGGAGAGGTCCACGGACGTGGCATCGGAATGTACCACCGTGGCGTGCGGGAACGGCATCAGGTTGATGGTGGCGCAGGCGGCTGTGGTTTCGTCCATCTCCACCGCAGTGACGTTGACGTCCATGGATGCCAGCGCGAGGGAATCGGCGCCCAGCCCGCACCCCAGATCAGCCACGTGGGAGATTCCTGCCTTCACGAAGCGCTCGGCGTGCCGGGCTGCAACATTGAGTCGCGTGGCCTGTTCCAAGCCCGCCTGGGTAAACAGCATCTGGTGGGCAAACTCGCCGAATTTGGCCTCGGCCTTGGTCCGCAGGCGCGATTGCGTCAGGACGGCGGCTACAAGCTCGGGGGAGTGCCCGGCCTTGCGCAGGGACGCGTTCAGGGCCAGTGCGTCGGCTTCCCGGTAAGGTCCCAGTGAGCCAAGCAGTTCCCATCCTTCGGCGGTGAGCAAGGGCGCGAGGTGTTCCTGGGGAGCGTTGGGCATGGCATCCAGCTTAACGTTTCGCGCCCGGGGCTGAGACCGGAGCGATCAGCCCGATAGGGTTGATTTCATGGAAGACACCGCAGCTCCGCAGCCCTCCCACGCCGACAACCCGGACAATAACCAGCCCGTCCGTCCCGGAGCCGATGGACATTCCGCCGGTCGTTCCCTCACGGCGTACGCGCGGCCCGCCTTGATTGCGGGCGTCGTGATCGCCGTGATCTGCGCGGGGCTGCTCATTGTGATCTTTGCGTTGGACTCCTTCAACGCTGCCGCCTATTCGGTGACGGGCAAGAGTGTCAATGACGCTACCGACGAGGCCCGTGACATCCGGGAGTTGTACAGCGGAGTACGCGCCGGCGGGATCATCGGCCTGGTGGTTTCCGGCGTCGTGGCCGTTGCTGCGGGTGTTGTTCTCTACCTCAACCGCGGGGCCACGACAGTCGACGCTGACGACGAGGACTACGACCTGGACGACCTCAGGGACCAGTAAGCCGGGTTCACCCATGACGAAATGCTGGCACTCACCTTGACCGAGTGCTAACGCCTTACATAGAGTCGTGGTTAGCACTCTCCCTAGGTGGGTGCTAACACCACCGCCAGGCAGCTGCCGGCACCGCGACGACGGTTGCACGCCTCGGCACCCTTGTTCTTAGTCCATGAATCAGCTCATGAAAAGGAGAGATCCGAGTGTCGGTCTCGATTAAGCCTCTTGAGGATCGTATTGTTGTTCGCCCGCTCGAAGCAGAGCAGACCACGGCTTCCGGCCTGGTCATTCCGGACTCCGCACAGGAGAAGCCGCAGGAAGGCGAAGTTGTTGCAATCGGCCCCGGCCGCTTCGATGACAACGGCAACCGCGTACCGGTGGACGTAGCCGTTGGCGACGTCGTTATCTACTCCAAGTACGGTGGAACCGAAGTCAAGACCGGTGGCAGCGAGTACCTCGTTCTGTCCGCCCGCGACGTCCTCGCGATCGTCGTCAAGTAACTTCCTGGAACCCCGCACCGCAGGCATCGTTGGAATTTTCTCCAGCAGCCAGTGGTGCGGGTTTTCCGTTCTGAAAGGACACAACCATGGCAAAGCAGCTTGCGTTTAACGACGCTGCCCGCCGGTCGCTTGAGGCCGGTATCGACAAGCTCGCCAACACCGTCAAGGTGACCCTCGGCCCCCGTGGTCGCAACGTGGTGCTGGACAAGAAGTGGGGCGCCCCCACCATCACCAACGACGGCGTGACCATCGCCCGCGAAGTTGAGCTGGACGACCCCTACGAGAACCTTGGCGCACAGCTGGCCAAGGAAGTCGCCACCAAGACCAACGATGTTGCCGGTGACGGCACCACCACGGCCACCGTGCTCGCACAGGCCTTGGTCAAGGAAGGCCTGCGCAACGTCGCAGCCGGCGCCGCTCCGGGCGAGATCAAGCGCGGCATCGAGGTTTCCGTTGAAGCCATCGCCGCCCGCCTGCTGGAGAACGCCCGCGAAGTCGAAGGCACCCAGGTTGCCAACGTCGCAGCGATCTCCGCACAGAGTGATGAGGTTGGCGAACTGCTGGCCGAGGCTTTCGGCAAGGTGGGCAAGGATGGTGTCATCACCATCGAAGAGTCCTCCACCACGCAGACCGAACTGGTCCTCACCGAGGGCATGCAGTTCGACAAGGGCTACCTTTCCCCGTACTTCGTCACCGACGCAGAGCGCCAGGAAGCAGTCCTCGAAGACGCGCTGATCCTGATCAACCAGGGCAAGATCTCCTCGCTGCAGGACTTCCTGCCGCTGTTGGAGAAGGCCCTCCAGGCTTCCAAGCCGCTCTTCATCATCGCCGAAGACATTGAAGGCGAAGCCCTGTCCACGCTGATCGTCAACCGCATCCGCGGCACGCTCAACGTTGTGGCCGTCAAGGCCCCGGGCTTCGGCGACCGCCGCAAGGCCATGCTCCAGGACATCGCCACCCTCACCGGTGCGCAGGTTGTTTCCCCGGATCTCGGCCTGAGCCTGGACACCGTTGGGCTTGAGGTACTGGGTACGGCACGCCGCATCACGGTCACCAAGGACAACACCACCATCGTTGATGGTGCCGGGACCGAGCAGGACGTAGCTGACCGCGTTGCACAGCTCCGCGCCGAGCTCACCCGCACGGATTCCGACTGGGACCGCGAGAAGCTCCAGGAGCGCCTGGCCAAGCTGGCCGGCGGAATCGGCGTCATCAAGGTTGGCGCAGCCACCGAGGTTGAGCTCAAGGAAAAGAAGCACCGCATTGAGGACGCTGTCTCCTCCACGCGTGCGGCCCTTGAGGAAGGCATCGTTTCCGGCGGCGGTTCCGCCCTGATCCACGCCCTCAAGGCGCTGGATGAGGCTCCCGCCGTCAAGGCCCTCGAGGGTGACGCAGCTGCCGCTGTCGGCATCGTCCGCCGCGCCCTGACGCAGCCGCTGCGCTGGATCGCCCAGAACGCGGGCTTCGATGGCTACGTGGTGGTTTCCAAGGTCTCCGACCTGGACGCCAACCACGGCTTCAATGCCAAGTCCGGTGAATACGAGGACCTGATCGCCGCCGGGGTGATCGACCCCGTCAAGGTCACCCGCTCCGCTCTCCGCAACGCCGCTTCGATCGCTGCCCTGGTTCTCACCACCGAGACCCTGGTTGCCGAGAAGCCGGCTGAAGAAGAAGACGCACACGCAGGCCACCAGCACTAAGCTGCCTGCTCAAAGAAACCCCGGTCACACCTGCGTGGCCGGGGTTTCTTTATGTCTCCTGCGGGGTGCGGGATGGCTATTGTCCGCGTACGACGGCGGGCGGTAACCTGACGCTGGAAGCGGCGGTTGGGTACGCCAAGGGTGCCGCTTCCACCGGAGAAGTGAGACATGACAGCACCTGTCACTGCCCTGGACCTGGGTCGCTCGGCTTTCACGGAACGCCGCTGGAGCGACGCTTTGGAGTGCCTGGTCCGCGCGGATTCGGAGGGCGGGCTGCCGCCCCAGGACATGGAGCTCCTTGCCTCCGTTGCCATGTTGCTTGGGCTCAACCGTGACGGAGTGGAGTACCTCGGCCGGGCGCACGAAGAGTACCTGACCGTGGGGGACACCGACAGCGCCGCACGTTGCGCCGCGTGGCTGGTGATGTTCCTCATGGATATGGGCGAACACGCCCACGGCAGTGGATGGCTGGCGAAGGCCAAACGGCTGGTTGAGGGAATCGGACATCCTTCCGCGGGAGAAGGGTATCTGCTGATCCCGACTGGACTCGGCACCCTGCGCGGCGGTGACCCGGACACCAGTTACCGCTTCTTCAGCAGGGCTTTGGAGATTGGTGAATCGCTCGGGGAAAAGGACCTCCAAGCCATGGGGCGCCTTGGCTTGGGGACGTCCCGCCTGGCGCTCGGCTACCCCGAGGAAGGCCTGCAACTGCTGGACGAGGTAATGGTGTCGGTGACTGCCGGCGAAGTTTCGCCCATACCTACCGGGATCATCTATTGCGCCGTCCTGGGCAGTTGCCGGTTGGCCCAGGACGTAGGGAGGGCCCAGGAGTGGACGGCCGCACTGGAGCGGTGGTGTGGCGAACGCCCGGACATGGTGATGTTCGGGGCGCAATGCCAGGCCTTCCGCGCCGAGCTGCTGATCCTTCACGGTGCCTGGGACGAGGCCTTGGCCGTTGCCCGCGCCGCCGAGGGACGCATCCGCAAAGGCGATCCCGACGCGACCTTTGGTGCGTGGTACCAAGAGGGCGACGTCTTCAGGCTCCGTGGCCAGTGGGAAGAAGCTGAACAAGCCTTCAAGATGGCATCGGAGACGGGCTTCGAACCGGAACCAGGCCTTGCCTTGCTTCGGCTCGCGGCCGGCAAGACGGCAGAAGCGCGGGCACGCATTCACCGTGCCACGGCCAGCGCTGACCCGGCCAACCGGCGACGGTTGCTTCCCGCCGTCGTCGAGATTGACCTGCAGGCTGGTGACGTGGCAGCGGCGAGAACCGCCGTCGACGAATTGGCAGGCTGGCTTATTCCCGGAAGCCGGCCGTTGGAGGTGGCACTCGCCGCCCAGGCCGAGGCCGCGGTCCTGCTGGCAGAGGGGGAAGCGGAGCGTGCCTTGGGAGCGGCCCGGCGGGCTTGGCGGCTGTGGTACACCCTTGAAGCGCCCTACCACGCAGCCGGGGCCCGGGTCATGGCGGGCCAAGCGTGTGCCGCGCTGGGGGATGCCGATTCGGCAGCCATGGAATTCGAGGCAGCCCGCGCCGATTTCGCGGACCTTGGTGCGGGGCCGGCGATGGCCCGGGTCCAGGAACTCTGCGATGCGCAACCCGGAAACAAATCACTGCTCTCGCCCAGGGAGTCCGAGGTCCTGGCGTTGATCGCGGCAGGGCATTCAAACAGATCCATTGCGAGGCTGCTCTACCTCAGCGAAAAGACCGTTGCCCGCCACGTCAGCAACATCCTGGCCAAACTCGGCGTCCCCTCCAGGGCGGCAGCAACCACGTACGCCTTTGAACACCACCTCATCCCCTGAATCCCCCGCAATCCCGCTCAACACAACCCCACCCACCCCCGGACCCTCTCTCACCGAACGCCCCTTTCCGGCGATCGCTCTCTCACCGAACGCCCCTTTCCGGCGGACCCTCTCTCACCGAACGCCCCTTTCCGGCGATCGCTCTCTCACTGCGCACAAATACCCACATCCTCTCCGGCGGACTGGGCAATCCTCCCGACGCGCCGGGAATACCTAACGCCATACCTTTGCCGTATCAGTACTCGCAGCACTATTCAGGAGGACAATTGCCATGCAAGGGAACCAGCGCACTGAGGTGGACACCGTCGTGGTGGGCGGCGGGCAGGCCGGACTGGCGATGGGCTATTACCTCGCCAGCCAGCATCGGAACTTCGTCATCCTCGACGAGAACCCCAGGGCCGGAGCGGCTTGGCGAGAGCGGTGGGACTCACTCCGGCTCTTCACCCCGGCCAAATACGACGGCCTTCCGGGAATGCCGTTCCCGGGCGACCATCTGGCCTTCCCCACCAAGGATCAACTGGCGGACTTCCTGGAGGACTACTCCCGACGTTTCGAACTGCCTCTGGTCCTCGGTGCCAGGGTGGATGAGGTCCGGCAGGATGACGACGGCTTCGTCGTGGCATCGGGGGAGCGGAGGTGGCATGCGCGGAACGTTGTGGTTGCCACAGGCGGGCACCAGTTGCCCAAGCGGCCGGATTTCGCCAAGTTCCTGGACCCGGGGATCGTCCAAATGCATTCCAACGACTATCGAAACGCACAACAGCTCCAGCCCGGACCAGTGCTGGTAGTGGGACTGGGCAATTCCGGAGCGGAAATTGCTTTGGAAACCAGCCGCACCCACCCAACGGCCGTGTCCGGAAAACCAAGCGGCGAACTTCCCGTCCGCCATGGCCGGGCCGGGGCACGGTTCTTCCTTCCGGTGATCAGGTTCCTCGGTTTGTATGTCCTTACGCTGAACACCCCGATCGGACGCAGGGCAGCACCTGGATTCAAGGCCATGGCAGCACCGCTGATCCGGACCCGCAGCCAGGAGCTCCGCGCGGCGGGCGTCCAGATGGTGTCGAGGGTGGCCGGCATTGATGCAGGTAAGCCGGTGCTTGAGGACGGAACCACCCTGGACGTGGCAAATGTGGTGTGGTGCACCGGATACCGGGAAGACTTCTCATGGATCAAACTGCAGGACGCAGGCTCCTTGGACCACCCTCGCGGCGTGGTGGAATCCGTACCCGGGCTTTACTTCCTGGGCCAGGAATTCCAATTCGCTGCCGCCTCCGCCACGCTCCCCGGAGTTGGCAGGGATGCGCGGTATTTGGCTGGCGTCATGGCATCGGTTCGGCCTGCCAAGCAACGGGGAAGCACGGAGGTGCAACCCCAACCAGCGGAGAAGAAGAGCGCCTGAGGGCGCATTAATGTCCGTGGAATAGGTCACATAATTTTTCAGTACGATTGAGATAAGGCAACTGAGGATCGTTTGCCCCTGTCAGGCCCGGAATCGGCTTGGAAGGGCACAGCCAGAACACAGGTTCAACTGTGCTGTTCCATAGCGATGGATGAACTAATTGATCTCCGGAACCGGGTCCGTCCGCCCCACTTGACTGGGTTGCATGCGCGAAAACGCATATGATGGAACCTTTGTGAATGAGCCTTTGAGGAATCGCCTAACGTGACTGCACCAACGATCCAACAGCCCGCCCGTCCCAACAGGCGGGCCGCCGGACCCGTTGCAAAGTCCAAGTTCCGCCCGGAAATCCAAGGCCTTCGCTCCCTCGCAGTCCTCATGGTGGTCAGCTACCACATCTGGATTGGACGCGTCTCCGGAGGCGTGGACGTTTTTCTGCTGATCTCAGCATTCCTCATGACATTGCAGTTCACGGGCCGCTATAAACAGCGGAGGTCCATGGACCTCATCCGGCACTGGCTCCACTTGTTCCGCCGTTTGCTCCCGGCCGTGGTGGTGGTCCTCCTCAGCACCCTCGCCGCAACGTTCGTCTTCCTTCCGCCTACACGGTGGGTGGAAGTGGTGAACCAGGCGTGGGCTTCCCTCTTCTACTTCGAGAACTGGCTGCTCCAGACCCTCGCGGTCAACTACTACGCAACCGACCACAGCCTAGCAAGCCCCGTCCAGCACTTCTGGTCGCTCTCCATCCAAGGTCAGGTCTTCATTCTGTGGCCTGTCATCTTCGCCACCATGGCGGTCCTCTGCCGGAAGTTCAACCTCCGCTACCGTGCCTCCCTGGCATACATCTTCGCGATCATCTTCATCGCATCGCTGACCTACTCCATCATTTTCACCGCCAACAACCAGGCTGTGGCTTACTTCGACACCTTCGCCCGGCTGTGGGAATTCGCCCTGGGCACGCTGGTTGCCCTCATACTTCCGGCCCTCAACTTCTCAAAGCCCGTGCGCGTAGTCATGGGTTGGGTTGGCGTGGTGGCCATGCTCAGCTGCGGCATCATCCTGCAGGTGCAGACGGCCTTCCCGGGCTTCGTTGCGCTCTGGCCCACGCTCGCTGCCGTCTTCGTGATCGCGGCCGGCCAAACCGGAAGCCGCTTCGGCGTGGACCGGATCCTCAGCTCCAAGTTCCTGGTCCGCTTGGGTGACAACTCCTACGCCCTCTACCTGTGGCACTGGCCCATCCTGGTCATTGCGCTTGCCTGGAGCGGAAAGGACCACGCTGGCTGGTTGTCAGGGTCAGCGATCGTCGCTTTGGCCCTGGTCCTGGCCTTCCTGACCACCAAGTTCGTGGAGAAGCCCTTCCGTGAGTGGAAGTGGCCTGAAGTGAAGAAGTGGCGGGCTGCGGTCTCCATCGCTGCCTGCCTGGCCATTGCCTGCACGCCGCTCCTGGGCTTCCAGTACAAGCAATACCTTGACCAGAAGGCCGCCGAGACCCAGGCCTTCAACGACAACCCCGGGGCGCACGCCCTCCTTCCGGGCTACGTGGACTTGGTGGGCGACGGCGCGAAGACGCTTCCGACGGCGGAACAGTTGCCGGAGGACTGGGCGCACCTTGGAGACTCCTGCGAGGGAGATACCAAGCCGGATGACAAACTCCTGGCGGACAACTGCCAGACCAACGGTGTTGGCGACGACGCCGTGAAGAACATCGTGGTCCTGGGCGATTCGCATTCCCAGCAATGGCTGGCAGCGATTGGTCCCTTGGCCGAGGCTGAGCATTGGAAGGTCACTGCGCTCCTCCTGGGCGGGTGCCACTTCATGCCGCAGAATCCGGATGCCGAAGCGCAGTGCAACGAGTTCAATGCCGCGGCCTTCAAGTACGTGGCCTCGAAGACGCCGGATGCTGTGTTCATGGTGGGAACCATGGCTTCGCCGTCGTCGCCGGACGAGAAGCTCGTGTATGGCTTTGACCAGACGGTGACCAACTTCAACGATTTGGGGATCCAGGTTGTGGCCATCCGCGACAACCCGCGCTACGACTACAACGTCACCGAGTGCGCCCTGGCCAAGGGCGTGGACAGTTCAGAGTGCAAGTCGGATGAGCCGGACGTGCTGGCCGCCGAAAGCCCGTTTGCCGCGGTGCAGGGGACCTTCGGCAACGCCGCGTTCCTGGATATGACCGACCTCCTGTGCGACGGCGTGACGTGCCCCAGCGTCATTGGAAACGTGTTCGTCTATCTGGACGACAACCATTTGTCCAAGACGTACGTCACCAGCATGGGGGACATGTTTGACGAGAGGTGGTTTGCCGCGACGGGGTGGACGCGATGATGGCTAAAACAGTGATGGATACGGCACAAAGCACGACGGCGGAACGCGCCTTCCGTCCGGAGGTCCAGGGCCTGCGGGCCTTGGCGGTGCTGATGGTGGCCGCGTACCACATCTGGCTGGGCAGGGTGTCCGGCGGCGTGGATGTGTTCCTGCTCATCTCGGCATTCCTGCTGACCTTGTCCTTCACCCGGAAGCTGGAGAGCCACAAGCCGCTCCAACTCCTGAGGCACTGGCTGCACGTCTTCAAGCGGCTGCTGCCCGCCGTCGTCGTGGTTTTGCTCGCGGTCCTCACCGCTACCTGGACCTTTATTCCGCAAAGCCGCTGGCCGGACGTCCTCGCCGAGGCGTGGGCCTCCCTGCTGTACCGGCAGAACTGGCAGCTTGCTGAATCCGCGGTGGACTATTACGCCCAGGACCATTCGGGCGCGAGCCCGCTGCAGCACTTCTGGTCGCTGTCGGTACAGGGACAAGTCTTCATTCTTTGGCCGCTGGTGTTTGCTGCCGTGGCTCTCCTCCAGCCGCAGCTGGCCAGGCTGTTCCCGCACAACAAGGCCGTGGCCCACAGGCAGTTGCTGTTCATCGCGTTCGGGCTGATCTTTGTGGCTTCGCTCATTTTCTCGATCGACCAAACGGCCACCAATCAGGAGATTGCGTACTTCGACACCCGCACCCGGCTGTGTGAGTTCGCACTCGGCTCCTTGCTGGCCTTGGCGTTGCCCTACCTTAAACCGGGGCGCCGCCTGCGTGTGTTCCTGGGTTGGGCCGGGCTGGCCGCCATGCTGTCGTGCGGGCTGATCCTGACGGTTGACCGCTCGTTCCCGGGCTTCGTCGCTTTGTGGCCTACGCTGGCCGCCGCGGCAGTGATCGTGGCCGGCCAAAGCGGCAGCCGTTTTGGCGCGGACCGTTTCCTCAGCTCCAAGCCGCTGGTCCTGGTAGGCGACAACTCCTACGCCCTGTACCTGTGGCACTGGCCCGTGCTGGTGTTCTTCCTCCTGGTCACCGAAACCAGCACGCCCAACATCCTCCAGGGCCTGGCCATCATGGCAGTTTCCATGGTGCTGGCCGTTGCAACCACCCGCTATGTGGAACGCCCGCTGCGCCGCTGGGAGTGGCCGAACGTGCGCTCCTGGCGTGCCGCCGTCGTGATTGCGTCATGTGGTGCGCTGCTCGCCTTGCCGGTCACCGCCTGGCAGGGGGCCATTTCTTCGGAGAGCGCTGCCATCGCCGATCAGCCCATGGAGTTGACTCCCGGTGCGGCCGCACTGGCGCCGCAAAACGCCGGCCAACCAACACCAGACGCCAAGATCATCCCTGCCCCGGCAGCCATGAAGGACGAATGGGCGGATATCGACGGTCTGTGCACGGGGGACAACGTGCCGTCCGATCCCTTGTTGGAGGGTTGCCTCCAGAATGACGAGCCCGAGGTAGTTACCAAGCGGATCGTGGTCCTTGGCGATTCGCACGCCCAGCAGTACATGGCGGCCCTCGGCCCCATTGCCAAAGCGCACGGCTGGGAAGTCGTGACACTTCTGAAGGGCAGTTGCCGCTTCGGGGCGGAGTCGGAGGAACGGACCGACGAATGCAATGACTTCAACAAGGCCAGCGCCCAGTACGTCATGGAACACAAACCGGACGCGGTGTTCACCGTGGCCTCGCTGACGCATGTGACAGCACCGTTCGAGACGGAAGTGCCGGGCTACCTGGACGGGATCAAACCGTTCACGGATGCCGGAATCGACGTGGTTGGAGTCCGCGACAATCCACGCTTCAGTATCAACATGCCCGAGTGCGTCCAGAAAAAGGGCCCGGATTCACCCGATTGCAACGCGCCGCTGGAAGAGTCACTGGCCGCGTACTCGCCTCTGGATGACTACGTGGGCAAGGTGGACCGGCTCTTCCTGATGGACATGAGCGACTTCATTTGCGAGCAGGGAACTTGCCCTGCCGTGGTGGGGAACGTCTACGTCTACAAGGACGACAACCACCTCACAAAGACCTACGTTCAGAGCATGATTCCCATGTTCGAGGAGCGGTTGCTGGCGGCGACGGGCTGGTCGGCCAGCTAGCCCCACCAGCCGCTTGCGTACCAGGGGAAGCACGACGGCGGTCTGCCGCCAGTGCTGTTGCTCACACTCGGCCGCCGCGGAATATGGCGACGGGCGCTGAGGTTCTAGTATTTATCCAACACTTCTGCACAGGCCAGTCCCGTAATGACGGGCTGGTCATCAGCTGCAACCCCTACCAGTTCCAGTCCCCAAACCCAGGTAAGAGGCGCACTCATGACCCAGCCCGAACACGATCCTTTTGGCTTCATTGGCCTGACCTACGACGACGTCCTGCTGCTTCCCGGACACACCGACGTCATTCCGTCCGACGCTGACACCTCCTCCCGCCTGTCCCGGCGCATCTCCGTCCAGACGCCGCTGCTCTCCGCAGCCATGGACACCGTGACCGAGTCCCGCATGGCCATCGCCATGGCGCGCCAGGGTGGCCTCGGGGTAGTCCACCGCAACCTGTCCATCGACGACCAAGCCGAACATGTGGACCGCGTAAAGCGCAGCGAGTCCGGCATGATCACCAACCCGCTGACCATCAATCCCGAAGCCACGTTGCAGGAGCTCGACGAACTGTGCTCCCGCTACCGTGTTTCCGGCCTCCCTGTGGTGGATCCCGAAGGCCGCCTCCTGGGCATTGTCACCAACCGCGACACCCGTTTCATTCCCGAGTCCGAGTTCCCCACGCGCCGCGTCAGTGACGCTATGACCAAGATGCCCCTGGTCACCGGCCACGTGGGCATCAGCCGGGAAGAGGCTTCCCACAAGCTGGCCACCAACAAGATCGAGAAGCTCCCCCTGGTCGATGACCAGGGACGCCTTAAGGGCCTGATCACCACCAAGGACTTCACGAAGGCTGAGCAGTACCCGCTCGCCACCAAGGATGACGAGGGCCGCCTCCGCGTTGGCGCTGCCATCGGCTTCTTCGGCGACGGCTGGGAGCGCGCCATGAAGCTCATCGACGCCGGCGTTGACGCGTTGTTCGTGGATACGGCCAACGGACACTCCCAAGGTGTGCTGGACATGATCGCCCGCCTGAAGTCGGATCCCGTTGCGGCGCACGTGGACATCATCGGTGGCCAGGCAGCCACCCGCGAAGGTGCCCAGGCACTCATCGACGCAGGCGCAGACGGCATCAAGGTTGGCGTGGGCCCCGGTTCCATCTGCACCACCCGCGTGGTGGCCGGTGTGGGCGTTCCGCAGATTACGGCCATCTACGAGTCCGCCAAGGCTGCGATTCCGGCCGGCGTACCTCTGATCGCCGACGGCGGCCTGCAGTACTCGGGCGATATCGGCAAGGCCCTCGTGGCCGGTGCCGATACCGTAATGCTCGGCTCCCTGCTGGCCGGTTGTGAGGAGTCCCCGGGCGACCTTATCTTCGTCAACGGCAAGCAGTTCAAGAGCTACCGCGGCATGGGTTCCCTCGGCGCCATGCAGTCGCGCGGCAAGAACACGTCCTACTCCAAGGACCGCTACTTCCAGGCGGACGTCTCCGGCGACGACAAGCTGATCCCCGAAGGCATCGAAGGCCGCGTGGCCTACCGCGGCCCCCTGGCATCGGTTGCCTACCAATTGGTGGGCGGCCTCCGCCAGACCATGTTCTACACGGGTGCACCCACCGTTCCCGAACTCAAGGCCCGCGGCAAGTTCGTCCGCATCACGCCGGCCGGTTTGAAGGAATCGCACCCGCACGACATCCAGATGACCGTCGAAGCGCCGAACTACAACTCGCGCTGACACACTCAAGGTTCCCCGTGGTCTTCCACGGGGAACCTTTGTTTTGTGCCGGATCCGGGTTCGGCCGGCCTCCTGGCTGACAGGGGGCAGGCATAGGCTGGCAACATGTCTGAAATACCGTCGGGACCACGTCACCCGGAATCCGTCCGGGTGACCAAGGCGCCGCCCCGCAAGCTGGCACTGCGCCCGTACGCACGCGCCGTCGGGCAGGTCCTGAAAGTGAGTTTCAAGGCTTCTCCGGCAGCCGTCATCATGAAAGTGGCCGGCTCCCTGATCTCGGCCACTTTGCCGCTGGTCACCACCTATTTCGCCGCGCTCACCACTACGGCTTTGGCGGCTGGTTACGCGGGAGACCCCGACGCCGGTCCGCGGGCAGTTTTGTACGTCGTCATCACCGCTGCGCTGGGGTTGTTCTGGGGCGGGTTCAGCAGTGTGGACCGCTACATCCAGCAGCTCATGAGCTTCCGCGTGGGTGCGATCGTGGGGGACCTGATGTACCAGAGGTTCCTCGCGTTGGAGTTCTGGCGCTATGACGACAAGGAAACCGTAGACCTTTACGACCGTGCCAAGCGCTTCTCCGATTCCTACGCCCGGGTGCTGGACCGCATAGCCGCCATCTTTACGCAGCTCGTTTCCGTCATCCTGGCCATTGGTGCCCTGGTGTTGGTCAGTTGGTGGATTGCCGTGATTGTCCTGATCGCGATCGTTCCCAGCGTCTACCTGCAGTTCAAGCTCTCCCGCGAGCAGATTGCCCACTGGAACACCCAGGTTGATTCCCGTCGCCAGCGCAGGATGATCGAACAGAACCTGCTCCGGCCGCAGCACATCGCGGAGATGCGGCTCTACGGGATCGTGAATTACCTGATGGATCTCCGTTCCAGGCTGCGCGACGCAGACGAACGCCGCCGGCTCGATTTCCAGAAGCGCTACATCCCCAAGCAACTCGCCGCCGACGCCCTGCAGTATGGCGCGGAAGTTGTCTCGTTGGTCTGGGTGGTGGGCCAGATCATCGCCCGCGCCCAACCTGTGGGGCAGTTCCTCTACGTCCAGCAGATTGTGAGCCGGGCACTGTCCACGGCCAACAACCTGGTCTCTTCCCTCAGCTCCATCGACGAGGACCTGGCCAACCTCAAGGACTACGAACTGTTCATGGCACTCCCGGTTCCCAGTGGGCACGAGCCGCCGCTGACCCGGTCCCCGCAGACGGTGGAGATGCAGGACATCCGCTTCAGCTACACGGGCAGCGACATCGAAGTCATCAAGGGCATCTCGTTGACCATCAAAGCGGGCCAGCACATAGCGATCGTGGGGGAGAACGGAGCTGGTAAGTCCACCCTGATCCGTATCCTGGCCGGGCTCTACCGGCCGGATTCCGGCCGTGTACTGCTCGACGGCGTGGACCTCGCCCATGTTGACGTGACCAGTTGGCACCGGCACCTGGCCGTCCTGAGCCAGGAGTTCCTCAAATACGAGTTCGCCACAGCGGCCGAAAACATCTACCTCGGCGACGTTGAACAGCCCCGCGACGAGCAGCGCGTCCAGCGCGCGGCCT
This sequence comes from Paenarthrobacter sp. NPDC018779, assembly GCF_044391085.1. Lineage (NCBI taxonomy): Bacteria > Bacillati > Actinomycetota > Actinomycetes > Micrococcales > Micrococcaceae > Paenarthrobacter > Paenarthrobacter sp. NPDC018779. Next base: position 32,497 of record NZ_JBIRZS010000002.1, read on the forward strand.
CGGATGCGGAGGCCATGGAATTCATCAGCAAATTGCCCAACGGCCTGGAGAACCACGTCAGCAACTGGATGGAGGATCCCCGCGGCCGGAAGGGCAGCGGATTGTCCGGCGGCCAGTGGCAGCGCCTTGCCATGGCCCGGAACTTCTACCGCGATGCGTCCTTCATGGTCATGGATGAGCCCACCTCGGCCATCGACGCCTTGGCCGAACACCGGATCTTCACCCGGCTGTTCGCCGACCGGAGCAGCACCATCATCGCCATCAGCCACCGGCTGGCAACCATCGAGAAGGCAGATGTGGTGTACATGCTGGAAGACGGGCGGATCGCCGAGCAGGGGACACACAAGGAACTGGTTGCCCTACGCGGACGCTACTTCCGGATGTTCGAGTCCCAGCTCACCGTGGAGGAGACCAGTCGTCACGATCCTGCGGCCTAGAGCGGGCCGTATCCGGCGTTGCCGTAGGGATCACGCCACGTTACGAGGTCCTGTTCCAGGAGCGCCCGGAAGCGGGGATCAGTCGCTGCCTTGCGGCGAAGGGATTCGCGTGAACGCCCCATGATGGTGGCCGGGACAATGATGGCGCCCACCAGAAGGCAGACGACGAACACCAGCACCATGGCCAACGTCAGCAGAACCCCGGGATCCTGCCACGTGGATGGTTTGGCCGTGAAGGCAAACAGTCCAATGAAGACGATCAGGATGAACGCCACGAAGGACAGTGCGCCCCGCAGGTTCCCGGGCCCGCGATTGACCAGGGCCCGGTCTGTCCGCGGCAAGCGATCCCGCACCCTGACGTAGAAAACGCCGCAGAGCACTGCAAGTGCCGCGCCCGGGATGCCGAAGGAGGGAAGGAGCGCGAACGTGCCGAGGCGAACGGCCAGGAGGACGCCCATAAGCACCAGGACTGTGCCGATCCCCACTCCGGCAGCCCAGGCGCCCATATAGGAGCCCCGTGCCCCGGCGATTTCGCGCAGGCGTGAGCGCGCACCCGCGGGGGTGACCGCTGCGAGTTCCGGGGAAAGCCAGTAATCCAGCGGACGGTCAGCAGGGGAGAGGGGGGACGGGCCTGTTTGGTAGCTCACCCGGGTTATCGCTCCAGCCCCGCGCGGATCAGGGAGTCAAGTTGCCCGCGCTCAAACGCCGACGACTTGAGGTTCTCGCCTTCCCCTGTGGCGATGGACAGGGCACCGTCCGCTTCCGCTTTGACGTGGACCGCGCGGGATGTTCCGTCAAGGAAGTGCTGGCGGGTTGTGGCGGCTGCGGGGAAGCCGTCCGGCGCCTGGCTCAGGTAGTAGTCCGCCATCTGCACGGCCGTGGTGATCATGCCCTCTGTGCCCGTGATGGGGTGGAGTTCGTGAACTCCGTACTTGCTCAGGTTGAGCAGCAGCGCGCCCTGCTCGGCGCCGAACATGAACGAGACGTGCTCCGACGAAGGCGTCACGAGGGCGGTTTCCAGCCACGACGTGGAATCCGCCAGGACGGCCGTCACCGTGGCGGCCGGCCCCACCGGCAAGAGTGCGTCGTTTTCGATTTTCATCAAACCGCGCTCCAGCAGCGTGGAGACACCGGCCTGTTCCAATGGTGAGCCGGCGGCGTGGTCGAGGCGGAACAGGGTTTGGCACCTCAGCGCGCCGTCGGTGCCGGCCAGCGCAATCAGGGCAATGAGCTCATGCTCGGTAATGAGCAAAGCCTGGGTTTCTTCGGTCTGGGTGGTCATTTCTGCCCTCTCTTGAGCGATTCTGTGTCCAGTCTAGGAAATGGGTGGTTCAGGTGAGCCATCCCCAGACCTTCTTCGCGCCGTCGGCTATGGATTCCCCCACGTCCTTGGCGCCTTCCCAGACATGCTTGGCGCCGTCGACCACCATGGAAGAAGCGGAGTCGTAACCCAGGTGCGTGGCCAGGAGGCCGAGGCCGCCCCACGCGATGCCGGCGACGGCGCAGGCGGGGCCGATGACGGGAACGAAGCTGCCTACGGCCAAGGCAGCGGAGATTCCGCCATCAACGGCCATTCCGGGATGTCCTGTCTGGATCCCTTGGTAGACCTGCAAACCACCGGTGACGATGCCCAGGGCTCCGGAAAGCCGGCCCAGCATCGACGTGCCGTTGAGCAATTGGGTGCCCTTGACGTATCCGGCACCGGCGGCCTGACCGTATTGGGCACTCAGCCAGGGCCACCTCGTCAGTTCCGTGACCAATCCGCCCTTGGCCATCTGGGCAAGGATGTTGTCCGCAAACAGGCCGCCGGCGGTCACCAGGCCGTTTCCGGCCCACCATCCCTCGCTGCCGGTGACGCCGAACAGTCCTTCGAGACCAGTGGTTGGAGTTGGCTGGTTTTCGCTTCCGCCGGGGATCGGCGGATGAGCCGGTCCACTTGGCCCATAGCCGACGGCACCGCCGGGGGCGCTCGCCTTGTCCTGTTCATCCGCTTGGGTGCGGAGGGTTTTGGACGCGTCATCCAACGAACGCGCCGTTTTGTGCAGGAGGGGCCGCAGGGTGCTGCTCCATTCGCGGCGGAACCGGTCTCCGTCGGTTCCCTTCCAGGCAACGCTGGAGATCAGGCCGGTGATCTGGAGTTCCTGGTTCTGGAGCCGGCTGCCGGCCTGTCCCATTTGTTTGGATAACGAGCGGAGCTGTTCAATGTCGGCTCCGTAGAATCCAGGCGCCATGGGTCCCCCTTGCATGGTGTGGTTGTGTTTTCGCAGGCTATCGGATACTTCCTGGACTCTGCCATGGGCAGCCCTGCCCATGTGGAGGGGCAGTTCCGGCGTGTTCCTTGGCGCGCTTTGTGAAGCGCTCCCTCCGATGGGCGAACCGGCGTTCCGGGAGCGGTCCAGTAAAGTAAGAGCCGTGACTTATGAGATTGAGATTGGCCGTGGCAAGCGTGGGCGTCGTGCCTACTCCCTGGATGACATCGCGATCGTCCCGAACCGCCGGACGCGCGACCCGAAGGACGTCTCGGTCTCGTGGCAGATCGACGCCTACAAGTTCGATACGCCGGTGATCGGCGCTCCCATGGACTCCGTGATGTCTCCCGAAACCGCGATAGCCCTGGGCCGCTTGGGTGGCCTCGGTGTCCTGGACCTCGAAGGCCTCTGGACCCGCTACGAAAATCCGCAGAAGGTGCTCGACGAGATCGCGGGCCTGGCGGACGAGACCAGCAGCCCGGCCGTCACCCGCCGGATGCAGGACCTGTACCAGGCTCCGGTCCAGCCGGAACTCATCAGCTCCCGCTTGGCCGAGATCCGCGCCGCCGGAGTCACCGTAGCCGGGTCCCTGACCCCGCAGCGTACCCAGGAACACTACAAGACCGTGGTGGCTGCCGGCGTCGATATCTTTGTGATCCGCGGTACCACCGTCTCCGCCGAGCATGTCTCCAAGAACCACGAGCCGCTCAACCTGAAGCAGTTCATCTACGAACTGGATGTTCCCGTCATCGTTGGCGGTGCAGCCGGTTACACGCCTGCCCTCCACTTGATGCGCACCGGCGCGGCCGGCGTCCTCGTCGGCTTCGGCGGCGGTGCCACCACCACCACCCGCCGTGCACTTGGCATCCATTCGCCCATGGCTTCCGCCATTTCCGACGTCGCTGCCGCCCGCCGCGACTACATGGATGAGTCCGGCGGACGCTACGTGCACGTCATCGCCGACGGCGGCATGGGTAGCTCCGGCGACATCGTCAAGGCCATCGCCATGGGCGCAGACGCCGTGATGCTGGGCAGTGCCCTTGCCCGCGCCGAGGAAGCCCCCGGCCGTGGCTGGCATTGGGGACCCGAAGCGCACCACCTCGAGTCCCCGCGTGGTGACCGCGTCAACGTTGGCACCGTGGGTCCGCTTGAGGAAGTGCTGTTCGGACCGGGCCACCACACCGATGGAACGTCCAACCTGATCGGTGCCCTGCGCCGGTCCATGGCCACCACGGGCTACTCCGACCTCAAGGAGTTCCAGCGCGTGGACGTAGTGGTCTCGCCCTACGCAGGCAACTAACACCGCGGTATCGAAAGCCCCCGCCGGGTCCGGAGCAATCCGGACCCGGCGGGGGCTTTGCTTTGCTTGCGAAGGCGCCGTGCCGTCCCTGCCTCGCCTTTCCGGCCGGGCCGGCACTGCCCACGACGGCGGCCAGCAAGTAGGGTAGGGGGACTACCAGCAATTGCGTTTGAGGAGGAGTCCGATGAGCAATGTCGCAGGCGGGCCACAGGTGAATCCCTCCGGAGCCCTGAGCCCGGAGTCCCGTGCCGCTTCCATCGAAGCCCTGAAAGCCACGGCGGAGTCAGGCAAGGAACTCGACATCCTGATCGTCGGTGGTGGCGTGGTGGGTGCGGGGGCTGCGCTGGATGCCGTGACACGCGGCCTGACGGTGGGCATCGTGGAAGCCCGGGACTGGGCCTCCGGAACCTCGTCGCGTTCCTCCAAGCTCATTCACGGCGGGCTTCGCTACCTGGAGATGCTGGACTTCGCGCTGGTCCAGGAAGCCCTCCAGGAACGAGGCCTCCTGATCCAGACCATCGCCCCGCACTTGGTACGCCCCGTGCCCTTCCTGTACCCGCTGACCCGGCGGGTGTGGGAGCGCCCTTATGTTGGCGCGGGCATCATGCTGTACGACACACTCGGCATCACCTCGGGCCACAGCCGTGGCGTCCCCATGCACAAGCATTTGTCCAAACGGGGCACCTTGCGGGCAGCTCCCAGCCTGAAGGACGACGCTTTTGTGGGTTCCATCCGCTACTACGACGCCCAAGTGGATGACGCCCGCCTGGTGGTGAACGTGGTCAGGACCGCGGCTCATTACGGCGCCTACGCCGCCAACCGGCTCCGGGTAGTGGATTTCCTTCGCGAGGGCGAACGCGTTGTTGGGGCCAAACTGGAGAACCAGGAAGACGGCAGCGTCTTCGAGGTCCGTGCCAAGCAGGTGGTCAATGCCACCGGCGTCTGGACCGATGAGACACAGGCCATGGTCACCGACAGGGGCCAACTGAAGGTCAGGGCGTCAAAGGGCATCCACCTGGTGGTCCCGCGGGACAGGTTCCAATCCACCGTGGGGCTGATCCTTCGCACGGAGAAGTCGGTGCTCTTCGTCATACCCTGGGGCCGGCATTGGATCATTGGCACCACGGACACCGACTGGAAGCTGGACAAAGCGCACCCGGCGGCGTCCAGCAAGGACATTGACTATGTCCTGGAACACGTCAACCGCGTCCTCAAGCGGCCACTGACCCGGGAAGACGTGGAAGGCGTCTATGCGGGGCTCCGGCCGCTGCTCGCCGGCGATAACGACTCCACCGCCAAGCTGTCCCGCGAACACGTGGTGGCACACCCGGTCCCTGGGCTCGTGGTGGTGGCTGGCGGCAAGTACACAACGTACAGGGTCATGGCCAAGGATGCTGTGGACGAGGCAACCCGGGCCATGGACGAGCGCGTTCCCCCAAGTTGCACCGAGACCATTCCGCTGCTCGGCGCCGAGGGCTTCAAAGCGGCGTGGAACCGTCGCGCCCGTTCTGCTGACGAGGCCGGAGTCCATGTGGCCAGGGTGGAGCACCTGCTCAACCGTTATGGGTCCATGGCATCGGAAGTGTTGGAACTGATCGCCCGCCAACCCGGGCTGGGAGAACCGCTGCCGGGTGCGGACGACTACCTGGCGGCCGAGGTGGTCTACGCCACCACGCACGAGGGCGCACGTCATGTTCATGACGTTTTGACGCGCAGGACGCGGATTTCCATCGAAGCATGGGACCGGGGTGTGTCCGCCGTGCCCGTAGTGGCTAAGCTGATGGGAGAAATCCTCGGCTGGAGCGAAACCCAGCGCGAAAGCGAAATCAAGCACTATCTGGCGCGGGTAGAGGCCGAACGGCTGAGCCAGGAGCAACCCGACGACGAGTCGGCAGATGCTGCGCGCATGGGAGTGGATGACATCGTGCCCCTTCGCTGACGCGTCGGGAACCATGAAGCCGGGGAGCTGCGGCCGGGAGGCCACACTGGAGGGAAACACGACTTGGCCGAACCACTTGACCGGTATGACGCGGAACTGACCACGCCGGACACCGTCATTCTTGAACTTGTTGCTGCAGACAAGAGTGATGCCGCGGCCCAGCTTGCGGAAAAGCTCTACGCCGCCGGCCGGATCTCCAACCTGGAAGGCTTCCTGGAGACCGTCAATTCGCGCGAACACCAATTGGCCACCGGCTTGCCGGGCGGCATAGGGCTCCCGCACGCCCGCAGCGAGTACGTGGACCGGATTTCCATCGCCGTGGGCGTCACCAAGTTCGGGCATTCCCTCGACTTCGGTGCCAGTGATGGTCCGGCCACGGTGGTCCTGTTGATCGCGACCCCCGCTAGCTCCTTCTCCGACCACTTGGAAGTCCTGGCCACCCTGGCCCGTTCACTGTCCAAGGAGTCCTTCCGTGAATCGCTCCGCCGGGCGCACGATCCCGAGGTCATCTCCGAACTCATCAACTCAAGCCTGGTGTTCTTCGACCACTGAAGATTGGGGCAGCAGGGACCCTGCTGCCCCACTCCAAGCCCCGTTTCGTTGTTCTACAGCCGGACGAAGTACGGTTAAGGGGTGTTGAAAACTGCGTTGAAACCCCGTTGGATCGCAGGACTGGTCTTTGCGCTCCTGCTGTCCGGGGTGTTCGTGCTGCTCAGCCAGTGGCAGCTGAGCCGCTCCACGCAGCACGAACCGCCGGAGCCGTCCAGCGTGGAGGATGTCAAACTGTTGGTGGACGTCCTCAAGCCGGGACAATTCTTCCCCGGATCGGTCCAGGACCAGATGGTCAGCGCTACCGGACACTACGACGCCGGTAAGCAGGTCCTGGTGGAAGGCAGGCTTTACAACAACCAAAAGGGCTATTGGATCGTCTCGGCGTTCGCAGTGGACAGCGCTCCCAAGCTCAGCGGCGTCGCAGCCACGCCCCAGACCTGGATTCCGGTAGCCCGCGGTTGGGTGGCCGATCCCGCCCAAGCCGACCGGCCGCCGTCGGGCGCTGTTTCGGTGACCGGCCGCCTGCTGCCGTCCGAGGCTCCGGTGCCAAATGTCGACGCCGGTCCAGGCCGTGCGTCTGCCGTCGCCGTTGCGGAACTCATCAACGACTGGGGAGTGTCCAGCTACCCCGGGTTCGTTGCCGCAACCTCCCAAACCACGGACACTGGACCCGTTGCCGTGAACGACGCCGTCAAGGCCCTGAACATTCCCGCCCAACCCCCGGCCCAACAGGTCAATTGGCTCAACCTGTTCTACTCCGTGGAGTGGGTGGTCTTCGCAGGATTCGCCCTGTACATCTGGTGGCGGATGGTGGCCGACGACTATCGCCGCGGCCTCGAAGGCGATGACGACGAGTACGACGACGAGCCGGATGACCATCCGGCCCCGAAACAACAAGCAACTGAGCCAAACAACAGTGAGCCAGAACAAAAGGTGCAACCATGATTGAGCCCAAACCGGCAATCCAGCCCGAACAGTCCGGGCCCAAGCCCAAGAAGCGGCGTTTTGGCGGAACGGAAGCCCAGATCCGTTCGGCGTTGAAGTTCTACAAGGTCATGGCCTACCTCACCGGTGCCATGCTTCTCCTCTTGTGCGCTGAACTGATCGCCCGTTACGGCTTTGGGGTGTCCCTCTTCGCCGGCGGAACAGACGCAGTGACCGGCCAGCCGTTCGCTTTCGGGTTCGCCGAGTCGGAGCCCAAGGGCGTGATTGGTGGATTCAACATTTCCACCACGGTCCTGATCGTCCACGGCTGGATGTACGTGGTGTACCTGATCTCCAACTTCCGTCTGTGGTCGCTCCTGCGCTGGCCGTTCGCCAAACTGATCCTCCTGGCGGCGGGCGGTGTTGTTCCGCTCATGTCCTTCATTGTGGAGAAGAAGTTCCACGCCCAGGTTGAGGCCGAGTTGGCCGCGAATCCCCAGGCGTCCAAGCGCTACTGACAGGCCGCGGGGCACACCCGGTGTGAGATGCCTTACGGCGACGCCGGTTTTGACCCCTCGCGGGCCGTTCCGGTGTGCACCGGGGCGGCCCGGCAAAGTAGTCTTGTTTGGTGACTACTCCCACCGCACCCCAGACTTCACAGAAGCCGGTGCTGGTTGTTGACTACGGTGCCCAGTACGCGCAGCTGATTGCCCGCCGCGTCCGTGAAGCGAATGTGTATTCGGAAATCGTTCCGCACACCTTCACCACCGAGCAGCTTCTGGCCAAGAACCCGGCAGCCATCATCCTGTCCGGCGGACCCTCCAGCGTCTACGCCGAAGGTGCTCCGAACGTCGGAGCGGACCTCTTCGAGGCAGGCGTTCCCGTTTTCGGCATCTGCTACGGATTCCAGGCCATGGCCAACGCCCTGGGTGGCAAGGTTGCCCAGACCGGCCTGCGGGAGTACGGCGCAACCGAAGCTCTCCTTGTTGGCGACGCACGCTCCATCCTTGACGGCGTCCCGGCGTCCCAGAACACCTGGATGAGCCACGGCGACTCCGTCCATGAGGCACCCGAGGGCTTCGAGGTTCTGGCAACGACTGCCGGAGCTCCGGTGGCGGCCTTCGCCAACGATGAGAAGCGCCTTTACGGTGTGCAGTGGCACCCGGAAGTGAAGCACTCCGTCCTTGGCCAGCATGTCCTCGAGAACTTCCTGTTCAAGGGCGCCGGCCTGACCCCCAACTGGACCACCGGGAACATCCTGGAGGAACAGGTTGAGCGCATCCGCGAGCAGATCGGCGACTCCAAGGTTATTTGCGGCCTTTCGGGTGGCGTTGACTCCGCCGTCGCCGCAGCACTGGTTCAGCGTGCCGTGGGGGACCAGCTGACCTGTGTGTTCGTGGACCACGGGCTCCTTCGTGAAGGCGAAGCAGAGCAGGTGGAGCGCGACTTCGTGGCTGCCACCGGCGTCAACCTTTACGTTGCCAATGAGCAGGAGCGCTTCCAGTCCGCATTGGCAGGGGTCAGCGATCCCGAGACCAAGCGCAAGATCATCGGCCGGGAATTCATCCGCGCCTTCGAGGAGGCGGAGCGGGCCATCATCGCCCAGGCCGCTGCCGAAGGCGAAAAGATCAAGTTCCTGGTCCAGGGCACGCTCTACCCGGACGTCGTCGAGTCCGGCGGCGGCGAGGGTGCAGCGAACATCAAGAGCCACCACAACGTGGGCGGGCTTCCCGAGGACCTGCAGTTCGAGCTCGTGGAGCCGCTGCGGGCACTCTTCAAGGATGAGGTCCGCGCTGTTGGCGCCCAGCTGGGCCTGCCGCAGGAAATCGTCGGACGCCAGCCCTTCCCGGGCCCCGGCCTGGGCATCCGCATCGTGGGCGAAGTTACCAAGGAACGGCTGGACCTGCTGCGGAAGGCTGACGCCATTGCCCGTGCGGAACTGACCGCCGCCGGCCTGGACAACGACGTGTGGCAGATGCCGGTAGTGCTGCTGGCCGATGTCCGCAGCGTCGGCGTGCAGGGTGATGGCCGTACTTACGGCCACCCGATCGTACTGCGTCCGGTGTCCTCCGAGGACGCCATGACGGCTGACTGGTCCCGCCTGCCCTACGACCTCCTGGCCCGGATCTCCAACCGGATCACCAACGAGGTGGACGGCGTGAACCGCGTGGTGCTGGACGTGACCAGCAAGCCGCCGGGAACCATCGAGTGGGAATAGCAGTGTGAATGGCCGGTCTCCTTGGGAGGCCGGCCATTGTGCTGCCCGCCTGAACCTTGCTTTGCGGAACTGTGAAATGACGGCGAATTTTGCCGTGTCCAGTGTTGCGGAGCGGGCTCCGGGCGTATTCCCGCTACCCTCGAAAGTATGCCGGTATGGTCCAAGGCGTCTAAAGCTAGTTCAGAAAAGAAGGCAGAAGTTGTGTCATTAGGTCAAGGCCACGAAGAGGACTCCGAAGAGCTCCGGAAATGGCTGTCTGGACTTAAGCCCGTTACCGGGGCGGACACCATGCTTCGCTTCGTCAAGACGCCGGAAGGCGCAATCGACCTCAGCACAGCGCACCCGTCCGGCCTGGCACAGCTGCTCGCAGGACGCCGCACACGCTTGTCCACGCTGATCCGGGACCGCCAGCAATACCTGGTTGCTGCCCGTGCGGCGCGCAATATCCGTTCCAAGATCTTCGAACTCGGCAATGACCGCGGCATCGAGGCCGGCTACCTTTCCGCCGGAACCGTGGTGTGGACCTCCGCCGTCGGGGGCAAGCCGCAGCGCGTTTCGGCGCCCGTCATGCTCACCGCCATCACGCTTACCGTCCGTCCTGGCGAGGACGACTTCGAGCTGCAACTGACCGAACAGGCCCGGATGAACCCTGCCTTGGTGCGGCACCTCAAGTCCGTCCATGGCATCGTGTTCGACGTCAACGCTGTAGCGCGGATGGCGTACAACACCGCGCGGCTGGACCCGCAGCCGGTGCTCGACCGCCTCGCCACGCTGGTACAACCGATCCATGGTGCGGACGTTGAGTTCAACCTGCTGGTGACCACGCTCGCGGACCTCTCCGGCAACCTTGACGATCCCTGGATCAACATGAACAACCCCACCGTGGCCGCACTGGCTACGGCGGCCAATGGCGGCGACGTGGAGCCTGAGCCCATCAAGGCCGGGCGGTTCCCCAGCCTGGACGAGCGCGATCCTGCCGATGAACTCCTGCTGCTGGACGCCGATACGGACCAGCAGTATGTGGTGGACGCTGTCCGCGCAGGGGATTCCCTGGTTGTCAGCACGCCTCCCGGCAGCGGACAAACGCAGACAGCCATCAATGCGGTTGGTGCCCTGGTGGCTGAGGGCAAGTCCGTCCTGGTGGTGGGGGAGCGCCAGTCGAGCCTTGCCGCCCTCTCTGCGCATCTGGACACCCTGGGGCTCGAATCGATGCTCTTCCGCCCCGGCAACGGCACCACGCCGCAGCAGCTGAAGGGCCAGTTGGTCCGGGCGATCATGCGGAACGAGAAAGCCCTGGAACCCCAGCTGGGCAACCTCCACGAGACCTTGACGGGGCATCGCCATGCCCTGACGGACCATGTTGCTTCGCTGCACAACGTGCGTGAACGGTGGGGCTGCTCGCCGTACCAGGCCATGCAGTCCCTCGCCGAACTGACATCCATCCACCCGGCCCCGTCCACCACCGTGAGGCTCAAGCGCAGTGTCCTGGACAACATCAAGGACCGCGAGGAACTGGCCGGCCGCCTGCGCCGCGCTGCGGAACTGGGCAGCTTCAGCCGGTCATCCACCTCCAGTCCTTGGTACGGTGCGCGTCTGGTTACGCGCAAAGAGACCGAGGAAGCGCAACAGCTTGCCCGGCTGGCGGAGGAGAAGCTTCCTGTCCTTCGCGACCGGATGAAGCAGTTGGCCGACCACGCCGAAATCCGGCTGGGGGAGACGTTCACCGAGTGGGGTACCCAGCTTGAACTCCTGATTGCCGTGCGTGAGAGCCTGGACAAGTTCACCCCGGACATTTTCGACCGTCCCGTCCACGACCTCATCTCCGCTACGGCGAGCTCGTCCTGGCGCCGTGAACGCAACCTTGAGATGCCGTCCATGCAGCGCTCCCGTTTGCGCAGGGTAGCCAAGGAATACGTGCGGCCGGGTGTCCACATCGCGGATCTCCACAGTTCCCTGGTCCTTGTCCAGGAACAGCGCGCGTTGTGGGCCGGGTACGCCACCACCCAGCGGCATCCCGCCGTGCCTTCCGGCCTTGCCGATCTTGGTGCGCTCTACCGCGAACTCGATGGCGAATTGCAGCGTCTTGGGGAGGCGCTGAAGCACACCTCCGACGGCGGTTCCCTGCACGGAACTCCCTACACGGAGCTCATGGAACGGCTGGAACGGCTTGTGGCCGATACCGCCACTTTGGAGACACTTCCTGAGCGCACCCTGCTGATAGAGCAGATGCGTGAGCACGGACTGGGCGAATTGCTCACCGACCTTGCCGCGCGTGAAGTCCCCGCCGCGTCCGTCGCGGCCGAGCTTGACCTCGCCTGGTGGCAGTCTGCGTTGGAAGCCATGATCAGCGGCGACGATTACCTTGCCATGTCCGACGGCGATTCGCTGCGCCAGCTGGAGGCCGAATTCCGGCTTGCCGACCAAGCGCACATCGCCAGTGGCGCCGCGCGGCTTCGGTGGCAGTTGGCCAGCCGGTGGCGCCAGGGAATCGTGGAACACCCGCGCCAGGCGGAACTGCTCCGCGCCTTACTCAAGGATGGCCGGGTCACACTCCCGGCACTGAGCGCCCAGGCACCCGACCTGGTGCCGCTGCTGGTCCCCGTGTGGTCGGTCAGCCCCTACCTGCTGACGGGTGTGCTTCCCGCTGAGCAGAAGTTCGATGCCGTGGTGATCATCGATGCCGAGTCGACGTCGCTCCAAGCGGTGCTCCCGGCCATCGCCCGTGCCCGCCAGGTCATTGCCTTCGGTGACGCGAAGATCGCCAACGCCCGCACTTTCAGCGTGGCCGTGGAGCCTCCGGTGGCCGGAGTGGCCAGCCACGAACCCGTGGACAGTGCATTCACTGCCTTGGCGCGTGTCCTGCCCACCTGGCAATTGAACTGGGTGTACCGGGCCGTGGACGAGGACCTGGTCCTCCAGCTCAGCAAGAACTATTACGACGGCGGGTTGCGGCGACTCCCGGACGGTAGCTCCGTGACGGGCCTGGACCGTTCCATCCTGGTGGAATACATCCCGGACGGTACCGGACTTCCCGGGGCGGACCATGAGGGTGTCGAATCCGTGACGGCGGAGGTCAACCGCGTGGTGGACCTTGTATTCGAGCACGCCCGGCTGCGTCCCCGCACGTCCTTGGCCGTGGTTACAGCTAGCCTGCGGCATGCGGCCCGCATCGGTGAAGCGATCAGGCTCCAGTTGCCCAACCACCCGTTGCTCTCTGCTTTCTTTGGCGCGGGGCCGGAGTCCTTCCGTGTGGTGGATCTGGAGCGTGCCCAGGGACTGGTGCGGGACCATGTGATCTTCTCCTTGGGATATGGCCGCACGCCGCACGGACGCGCCCTGCATTCCTTCGGGCCCTTGTCCGTGGATGGCGGACGCAACCGCTTTGCCCTGGCCATGACCCGAGCCCGCCGTTCCCTGCACGTGCTGAGCTGCTTCCGTCCTGAAGACCTGGACCTGGACCGCTTGTCGCACGGGGCCGTGGACTTCTATGAGTTGCTGGACCGGGAGCTGTCCGGGAACAGCAACCTGGGCACGCCGGCATCCCGCGCCGTGGCCAGCGAACAGGCCCTCGGCGAGGATCCGCTGGTGGCCGATCTTGGCGACCGTCTGCGGGCACGCGGAGCGCGGGTGTGGCACCTCTATGACGGTGTGCTGGACATTGCTGCCGCGGCCGATCCGGTCCACACGATTGGCCGGGAAGGTGCCGAAGTCCCAACCCCCGTGGCCATTGAATCCGACGGCACCGAGCGTTACCGGCGGATGAGCGTCCGGGAACGCAGCAGGTTGCGCCCCCAACTGCTGGAGCGGATGGGCTGGCGGTACATGTCCCTGTGGACCATCGAGGTGTTCACTGATCCCTCTTCCTGCGCTGACCGTATTGGTTCTTACTTGGGCCTTGAGAACCACGTGCCGCAAGCTACCTCCGTCCCGCACCATGGTTTCCTGGACATGGACGTAGAACAATTGGAAGTGGGCAGCGTCCAAGCCTTCGTGTCGCGCCCGTCCGCGGTTGACTCCCGGGACCGCGCGGACAACCCGGAACGTGAAGTTGTGAAAGAAGAGTCAGTGAGCACTGAGGAACCTGCCGTGGAGCCTGCACAGAAGGACGTGCAGCCCGAGGTACCGGGCCAGGAAGCACTGGCGAACGGTTCCGACGGTTCCGGGCAACCGGCCTCCGTCGATCAGGAGTCGGGTGAGGCCAACGAGACCCGTGAGGCCAACGCGACCCGTGAGGCGAACGAATCCCATGAGGGCGCTGAGTCCGAACAGAGCGCGGGGTCCGAAAAGAGCGCAGGGTCCGAAAAGAACGCGGATCCCGAAGACTCGAAGTCCGCGGCTGTGAAGCCTGCCTCCACCGGGATCCTGCCCAACAAAGCCTCGGAGGACGACCCCCGCCGGTGGGGCGACGAGTCCGGCTACGACCACGATCAGTGGCTAAAGGAGCAGCGGCCGCCTCACTGGGGCTGATCCCGGACGCTGATCAAGAGGTATTGATGAGCACGAAGAAGAGCTTGCCTTGCGTGGATGCGCCGGCAAGCTTTTCTGCTTGTTGGGCGTCTGCGGCCACCACAACCAGGCCGTCCGTATCGCTCGTTCCCAGCCAAGGCCCGGCCTTCCCGCCTTGGCCCGACGTCCAAAGCACAGGGACAGGTCCAGCAAGAGTTTGGTTCTGGCGGGATCCGTCATAGGAGTCTGCAGGGGTCAGCACCACGTTGACGAGTTGTCCGGGGGAGAGCAACTGAATGGACGAGGGATCGGCCATGCGCAGGGGAACTGCTGCGGATCCCGCGGGCGCCCCTGTGAGAAGGCCCGGTCCCAGGAGATTCGCCTCGGTAGGAATTTGTCCCTTGGCCAGGGGCGAGGCCAGTTGGCGTCCGGCCAACGATGCGGGGTCGCCAATGGCCCCCGAAATTGCCATGTCCTGCGGGACGCCCATGCCGATGAAGTCTCCTTGGCTGAGACTTGTTCCTGCGGGCAGGTCCCGGGCGGCAACCACAATGCTGATGCGGTGCTCAGGAGCGGGGGTGAGTTGCTGGACGGTGATACCTGCCGCCATGCATAGCAGAAGGACTACAAGCAGCCGGCGGTGTCGGTTAAGGCGGGAGAGGAACAGCAGGCGTGGGCGGCTGCTGGACGCGGGCGCTGACGGACGCCCGGCCGGGTAGCGTGTATGGACTCCGCCACGTGCATGGCGCGTTCGGGCAAAGCGAGGAGAGGACGGTGAGTGTGGCATGACGCCACGCTAACCACCGTCGCCGGCCGCCAGACAGCGGCCCGCAGCCTTATGTGGATAAGTGAGGCTAGCTCGCGGCAGCGGCGGGCGCCGGCGTGGCAGCCGCCGCGGGTGCCGGTGCAGCCGAAGGTGCAGCAGAAACGGTGCTGCTGCCCTTGGAATCGCGGGAATCCGTGCGGTAGAAGCCGGAGCCCTTGAAGACAACACCGACGCTGTTGAACTTCTTGCGCAGGGCGCCCTGGCATTCCGGGCACTCCGTCAGGGAACTGTCCGAAAACGACTGGATGATGTCAAAGGCATGGTCACAGTCTTTGCAGGCGTATGCGTATGTGGGCACTGAATTCCTCCTCAGGACAAACGTCAGGTCCTGTGCAGCCTCAAGCGGAGGAGTCTCCGCCTTAGCAGTCGCAGGGCCTGAGTGCCAATTCTATCATCCGGCTGTTCGACCGCCACCCTGGAGTTTGCCGGCCGTACGCCACCATAACTACCTGCCGAGCCGCACAATTCCCGACGGCGTGAGGACCTCCGTGACGGGCTGGTCAAAAGGCTCGGCCGGGATGGCACCGGAAGGCAACACATCGTCGTCGTACGTCACCGCGATGGTGCGGGGCTGCCGGCCCGAGGCGGCGAGGCCTTGGAGGAAGCGGTCGTAGTAGCCACCGCCCTGGCCGATCCGGTTGCCGTCTCCGTCCACGGCCGTGGCAGGCATGAAGATGCCGTCGGCGTGCGAGGCGGCATCCGCGCCGTGCCGCTCGCCCTCCGGTTCGTCAATCGGTGCGTATTCCGAACGGAGGAAGACTGTCTCCGGGGTCCAGAACACCCAGCTCAGTTGCCGGTCAGGCTCGCACACCGGAAGCAGGATCCGGTGCCCGTCCTGGTGCAGGGCCTCGATCAAGGGGAGGGTGGGGGGCTCGAAGGCCACACCCAGGTACACGGTGAAGGTGCCGGGCACGCCGTCTGAAACCTCTTTGGCCCACGCCGTTCCGTGCGCCGCGAGGGCGTCACCAGCGATTGCGATCTGCTCAGGAGTCAGCGTGCGACGGTGCAGCCTGCGGGCGGCGCGTATTTCTTCCTTCGAGGCCATGATTGTCCGTTCCGTCGGTGCATTGCCGGGTGGGGCGCCAGTGCCCCAACCAGCCAATTCACCGACAATTTGTGTGTCCCGGCACGGCGGGGGTTTACCTTTTGATGTGTTCCGTCCGTTACATTAGTCCGGTGACTCACCATAACAATGCTGTCCGTAAGGCCGTCATCCCCGCAGCGGGTCTTGGTACCAGGTTCCTCCCCGCCACGAAGGCGATGCCGAAGGAAATGCTGCCCGTGGTTGACAAGCCAGCCATCCAGTATGTGGTCGAAGAAGCCGTGAAAGTTGGACTGCATGACGTCCTGATGATCACCGGCCGCAGCAAGCGTGCGTTGGAGGACCACTTTGACCGTGTTCCTGCGCTTGAGGCCACTCTGGCGGAGAAGGGTGACACGTCCAAGCTCGAAGCCATCCAGTCCGCCACCAACCTCGGTGACATCCACTATGTCCGCCAAGGCGACCCGAACGGCCTGGGCCACGCTGTCCTCCGCGCAAAGCAGCACGTTGGGCACGAACCTTTCGCCGTCCTGCTCGGCGATGACCTGATCGATCCCAAGGACGATCTCCTCAGCGAAATGATCGCCGTGCAGCAGAAGACCGGCGGATCCGTGGTGGCCCTCATCGAAGTGGAACCGTCCAAGATCAGCGCCTATGGTTGCGCGGATGTCGAGGAGAACGGCGAGGAGGGGTACGTCCGCATCAAGCAGCTGGTGGAGAAGCCTTCCGCCGATGAAGCCCCGTCCAACCTTGCCGTGATCGGCCGCTACGTGCTGCACCCGGCCGTCTTCGATGTCCTTGAAAAGACAGCTCCGGGCCGCGGCGGAGAAATCCAGCTGACCGACGCTCTCGAGGTCCTGGCCCGTGGCGAGGGCGAAGGCTACGGCGTCTACGGCGTGGTCTTCCGTGGCCGCCGCTACGACACCGGTGACAAGCTGAGCTACTTGAAGGCCTGCATCGAGTTGGCCTGCGAACGCGAAGACCTGGGCCCCGAGCTCCGCGAGTGGCTGCCGGACTTCACGGCTACCCTTCCCCAGTAACACCCGGATGTACGGCTCTGCGATCTGGCCGGTGACGCTGGAAAGCGGAGACCTGGTACTCCGGCCCATCCGTTACCGGGACAAGCGGGAATGGTCCGAGGTCCGCTCGCGGAACAGTGAATGGCTGGCTCCTTGGGAGGCGTCCAACCCCGCACCGGGTGGGAGCCTCCCAAGCTACCGCCAGATGGTGGCGTCCTTGAACCAACAGGCGCGCCAGGCCACGGCCCTGCCGTTCATCATCGCCGAGTGGACCCCCGGCTTCCGCGAACCGCGCATCGTGGGCCAGTTGACGGTTTCCTCGATCGTCTGGGGTTCGGCCATGATGGCCACCCTGGGGTATTGGGTGGACAAGGACCGCGCTGGGCACGGAATCGCTCCCACCGCTGTGGCGATGGCGACCGATCACTGTTTCCGGACGCTTGGCCTGCACCGGATGGAAATCAACATCCGGCCGGAAAACGCACCCAGCCTGCGCGTGGTGGAGAAACTCGGCTTCCGGGACGAGGGCTACCGCGAAAGGTACCTGCACATCAACGGGGAATGGGCAGACCACAGATCCTTCGCGCTGACCTCCGAGGAAGTTCCGCACGGACTCCTGGAAAGCTGGCGGGAAGGAAGAACGGGCAGGTCATAGGCCCTTTTGGGGCTTCCCGGGAATCATTTAGGGACTCGCGGGCGACACACCGGCAGGAATGCCACGGCACCTGACGATTTGCTTCTACGGTTTTGAATGTGGACTTCCCTCTCAGCAGCTCAGTGATACTCGTTGTCACTGTCGCGCTCTGGATGGTGTGGGTTGCGCCCTATGTTCTTCGCAAAGGGCGGCCACAGGTCCAAACGGCCACCGGGCCGGCAGAGCCATTCGAGGACGAGCCCGACGAGACGCAGCCAGGGGTGGTCTTGGCATTGGCACCTCAGCAGGAGAAACCGATGGAGACCATGCACAGCACAGCACAGGCGTCGCCCCTGGAATCCCGCGTGGCTGATACAACTGCCCGGAAACCGTCTAGTACCCCGTTCACCATCCGGTACGCCCGCCTGACGTTGGCCTTGTCCGGCCTGATCCTCCTCCTGACCGCGGTGGTTTCCGGCATCGTCCGGCTCTTTGGGCAGGGCTCTATCTGGTTGCCGTTGGTGTCATTCCTCGGTGCCGTGCTCGCCGTCGTCGTTTTGCGGCAGCTTGCCTTGCGTGATCTCCGCGAACGGCGTGCCCGCCGTGCTGTCCAAAAGGAATCCATTCCCACTCCCGCCCGGTACCTGCCCAAGGAACCGCCCGCGGAAGCCAAGGAAACACCCGTTTTCGATGCCGAGGCAGGCGGCGAAAAGGCGAGGCTGTCCGCCGTCGAACTTCGTCAAGCGGCACTGGCCGTAGCCCTCGCCGCCGGAGATACATCCGCCGAAGCCGCGCCCGAAGACGCTGGCACCCCTTGGAAGCCCGTTGAGGTTCCCAAGCCCACCTACGTTGGGGCAGCCAAGGCAAACCGGCCTGCGCCGGAGCCGCTGGTCCTTCCCGAGGCGCCCAAGCCCGTCGGGAAGCCGGTCCTCAAGCAGGGTGCGGAGCAGGCCGACGCCGCAGCGCAGGTACGCACTCCCGCTAAAGGTCACAGCGCACTGAGCAACCTGGACGACGTCCTGCAGCGACGCCGGGCCTAGCCGTCCATGGCGGTGGTCTGCGTCGCCGGCGGCACCGGGCAGGTGGGCTGCGAAGTAGTGCGGCTTGCGCTGGGGCAGGGGCACGCCGTCAACGTCCTGAGCCGGCACGTACCGCCCGCCGGTTCGGCGAAGCATCACGACGGCGCCACCTACTTCGCGGGCGACGTCACCACTGGCGTTGGCTTGGCCGCCGCGGTGGCGGGTGCCGACGTCGTTATTGACTGCCTGGAGGGGCAATTCGGAAAGGCGAAAAAGCACTTCGCCGACGGCGGTGCGCGGCTTCTGGAGGCCGCCCGCCAGGCGGGTGTCCCCAAGGCGGTGGCGGTGTCCATCATCAATTGCGATCGAAGCACCTACTCGTTCTACGTTTCCAAGGCCGAGAAGGAGCGTGTCTATGCGGACTCGGCCCTTGAGACCGCGGTGGTGCGCGCAACGCAGTTCCACAGCTTGGTAGCCATGGTCTTCGCCGCCGGTGCCCGGCTCCGGCTGATCCCTGTGTTCAAGGGGGCAAGGTTCCAAACCATCTCACCGCAGGATGTTGCCAGGGCACTCCTGGAAGCCGCCACGGATTCCTCGTCCGCAGATAGCCACAGCGTCAGGACCGTGGGCGGTCCGGAGATACTCAGCATGCGGGACTTGGCGTCGATCTGGATGTCCGTGGCGCAGGTGCGGGGCCGCATTGTGGAGTTCCCCTTGCCCGGCTCTATGGGTCGCTACCTCCGTGCAGGGCTCAACCTGGTGCCAGGAGAAAAGTACGGGACGGAGACCTTCGTGTCGTGGTTGGAAAAGCGCCGGGAAACTTTATAGCCTAGGGACACTGGCCACGCCGTACTGCATGGTCCAGGGGCTATAGCTCAGTTGGTAGAGCGCTTCGTTCGCATCGAAGAGGTCAGGAGTTCGAATCTCCTTAGCTCCACAGATTTAGGCCCTAGAATCCGCGGAACTTTCAGCCCGCGTTGACAAAAACCTCTCAAGCGTTGACACAACAAGGTAAACTTGAGGCATAGAAGACCCCCGCGATGCCGTTACATCCGGGGGTGTGACCGAATTGATAGGAGTCGATATGCCAAGTTTACCCGCGGATGACACTGAACAGTTGGTGCTATTTGCCGCCTTGGTGCGAAAGCTTGGCGGGCAAGTCACGATCACCAAGCAGGAATTAATCGAAGCCTATGACCTCGAATTGATGAGCAGTGAAGAGATGTCGTTCGATGGCGGAATCTCATTCAAAGTTGGACCGAAGCCCGTAACTGTTCAGGGTGAAGTGATCGAAACAGGCTCGCAGGAGTTGACGCGTGACTAGCATCATCGAGTTCCTTGAAGCCAGGATCGCGGAGGACGAGGCGGCTGCCCGGGCATGCGACGTTCCGGCGTGGTCGATCCGCGATGAACCAGACGAACACCTTTGGGTAGAAGGCCTGAGCATTCACGCTGCCGATAGCAATTGGGATGCATGCATAGCAGTGGCAGATGCGCGTCATGCTGTCCGCCATAACCCCGCCCGTGTCCTTGCTGAGTGCGCGGCGAAACGAGCGATCATGAGGGAACATGAGCTTGACCTAGGGATGCGTGAACCTTATTGCGATAGCTGCGCTGAATGGTGGATGAGCGAATTGGGTGAAGGTCCTCCGATGGTCAAGTACCCATGCCCCACCGTCAAAGCCGTCGCCGCCGTGTACAAGGATCACCCGGACTACCAGCAGGAGTGGGCGATTGGCTAGCATCCACCCACGCGGCCCGAAGAAAGATGGCAGCTACAGTTACCGGTTGATGTGGCGGGATCCTGAGCATGGACCAAGCCACCAAACGCTCCACACCAAGCAAGAGGCTGAACTGTGGAAACGACTGCTCGATGCTAACGGGCAGTCTTTCTCGGTCGCTCAACGCCTCCATGATGAAAGCGACCTTGAAGGCCCTACTGTTGCCGAAGCCATTGAGCAGCACATTGAGCAGCTCGTTGATGTCACCCCATACACGATCAAACGCTACCGGGGTGCGCTCAAGAACCACTTCAACGGGCCGCTCGGATCCCTCAAGGTGAAGGGGCTCAAGAACGCGGACATCGTTGCCTGGATCAAATGGATGCAGGGTAGGGGCAAGTCACCCAAGACAATCGCGGACAAACACGGGCTACTGTCCGCCGCGTTACTCACTCAAGTTCGCGCCGGCACCATCGACCGGAACCCCTGCGACGGCGTACGACTCCCCAAAAAACGGCGGGTGGGTGATGATGGGGACGACATCAACATGGACGACTACAAAGCCATCCACGCCCGCATGGACCCGCATTTCCAGCCGTTCCTTGACTTCCTTCTAGGGTCCGGCTGTCGGTTCAGCGAAGGAACCGCGCTACTCGGCAAAGACTTTGTGCTGGACGCTAACCCGCCGCTAGTGCTCATCACCAAAGCCCACAAACTAGGCGGCGAAAACGAACCCGCCCGGTACGTTGGCGACCCGAAGTCCGAGAAGTCCCGCCGCCGCGTCTCCCTCGCGCCATCAACCGTCGCCGCAATAGCCCCCGCCGTAAAGCAAGCCCTTACCGATGGTGGTCCAGTGTTCCGCATGAAAAACGGCGGCGTCATGACCCACCAAGCCTTCTACAACAGGGCATGGTCCAAGCCGCGTGACGCTGCCGGGTTAGGTCCGGGCGGTGATCGGCATGTCACGGTTCACTCAATTCGACATCTCCATGCCGCGATCATGCTGGCGGCAGGGATGAGCATGTACGAACTATCAACACGCCTCGGTCACAACTCAATCCAGATGACCGTGGACCTCTACGCTCATTTGATGCCTGACGCGCATTTCCGCGGCGCCGAGCACGCAGCCAAAGCGTTAGGCGAGCTACCTGTAGACCCAACCGACTACGACGCAGCATAAACGAGTTAGATCGGAAAGACCCTGAAAGACAACACCTGTACTTGCATGTTCCTTCACAAGCCTATTCTGAACCGGAATGTGTTCACTAACCCCACATCCCAGTGATGGCGCGAGAGTATGGGCTTGCAATAGTGGTTACGGGACGCTTACGGGACTATTTGAATGCAACTCCGAGACGACGAAAAGCCCCCACTCTCCGTCAGTGGAGAGCAGGGGCGTTCGGTAAGGTATGGGTCATGAGCAAACTAATCGCGCTAGCCGCCGTAGCCCTCGCGGCAGGCGTAGCAGCAGACGACGCATGGGCCATTGCCCGCATCGCCGGGGAAGAAATGGACGACGAAACCGCCTACCGCGAAACTGTACGCCTCGCCTCAGACAAGGCCTACGCAAACTTCGGGCAGGCGTAGTGCTGTTCATCGGAAACACTCGCTTTAGCCTCTTCAACCCAAAGTCATCGTCCTGGAAGGCGACCAACGGGCGGTTCACTACCCCGGAAGCTTACGAGGCCTACCTGTACAGCGATTCGCGCATGGGTGTCCGCTGTAAGATCTTCATCGAGCACTCACTGCCGCAGCTTGAAGAAGCATCCCGCGGGCATGACATCTTCCACGTGGTGTCCTACTCTGCGAACCTGCCGAAGAAGTATCAGGATCAGCTTGAGGCTGCGGCGCAGCGTTACCCGTTCCTTGGGTTGGACCGGCACGAGGCTGGCAGGACGCCCACCGACTTGGACGGCATCGCGCAGGCGTACTTCGCCGAACGCCCATTCGAGGACAAGGTCTACGGCACGTACCGCCTTGACGACGATGACCTTCTCTCTGCGGACTTCTTCGACCAGATGGCCCAGCACATGCGCCCGGACAACATCGGCATGCAGGTGTCCCTCGCTGCCGGTTTCACGGCGCTCTATGAGGACGGGCACTATTCCAACGTGCGCGCCACCCACTGGCCCATGCTCGCGATCGGCCTGTTGCAGATTTGCGGGCTGGATGACACGGGGTTCCCGGTGAAGCCGATCCACGCACCGCATCACCTGTCAGATCGGTCCAACCCTGTCATCCTGGACTCGCGCAAGCCCTCCTATCTGTGGGTGCGGCACGTTGAGCAGGACACCGCTATGGACTTCACCAAGGAACTCGCCCGCGCCAACGTCCTGACGCAGATGGCGAAGTACAAAGAGCCCGGCATTGACGTGAACATCCGGGAAGTTTTCCCGCGCCTCGCCGACAGTTTCAAGCTCACAGCGCAGACAACCTTGGTGGAGAAAGCAACCCCAGTTGCCGGCGTCCTCACGTTCCCGTTTGACGCAGCCCTCCAAGAGTTCAAACTAAGTGTTGACGCGGAGTTCGGGGAAGGGGTTGTGGACGGCAACGCGCTGTTCAGCCTTGACCTGACCAGCGCGGACGGTCACCCTCTGAGCGACGCCCAAGCGTCGGCTCTCGCGTCAGCTCGGGTTGCGACTTCGACCAACGAGAGTGTTGGGCATTACCGGTATTTGGACACAAAAAAAGGCAGGGCGAAAGCCACGTATGACTTCGCCCTGCCTAATGATGTTGTTTGTCATGGTGTGCGTTTGAGGCACTGGAAAAACCCTGATACCGCTATCACTCTCCACGCCATGGCCGTGCAGACTGAGAGTTAGCCACCGAGGTAATCGGCTGAAATTCTGACACGCCCGGAAGATGTTTCAAGGGCGAGGTCCGCGCCGCTGGTCTGGCTAACCTGCACCTTGAACGTTTCGCTGCCGTTGAAGCGCCGGATGCCGGTCATGTGCATCGTTCCACGGTTTGTCGCTGACGGCTGAATCTCAGCATCATCCAAGTTGGTGCCGCCACCAATAAGGTACGCCTGGCGGCGCCCCGTGCCGTTGATCGCGAATTGGACCTTGGCGTAGATCCTCCAACGTCCTGGGCGTGGCGTGAACTCTCCGGTAGTGGAGTTGTAGGTCATGCCTCGCATGGTTGGTGATGCTGGCCATGTGTTGATGTCAGTGGTGACGTTGTTGGGGATCACTTGCCCAGCCGTGGTTGTGGTCGGGTTGAGGTAGAGGCCAGCGCTGTCATACCGGATTGACGGGGAGATGGTGCCAGTCGTGTTGTCGAACGTCTCGACAACGTTCACCAGCCCATACCCGTAGAACAGCACATTTGAGACGGATGCTGCACCCCAGCGAACGCGGATTGCTGCGTTGTTTGGGGACTCCCAGCGACCATGAATGATCGAATTGTGGGAGCCGTTGATGTACGTGCGATAGTACGCTACGTTTGGTCCTTCGAGGCAAGGGGAGTACCACACATTGTTGTTTGGCCCGCCTTCGCTATTCTGACCCAGAGCCAAGATTTCAGCGGCGTTCACATCATCGACGACAGCGCCCTTGGTGAGTGACCTTTGCCAGCGCCCACCAAAAAACTTATTCTCGTTGATGTAGCCGAGGTTCGTGCAGTCAAGTACCTGCTGTTTGTGGTTCTCCCATAGCGTGCCAAGCGTGATCTTGTTGTACGCGAATCCCGCGTCGTTACCCATGAGAACAAGGCCGTATTCGAAATCCTGAATGAAGGGCACTGTCAGGGTGCAGTCATTCAGGTTGTACGCTTTGACGCCGATGCTGGTGCCGTCCCAGCCGGTGGTGCCGCGTGATGTGTTGATGACGCGGGGAAGGTTGAAAGTTCTGCGGAAGGTTACCGACCCGGCAGTTTTCGATCCCACTGACACGGCGGTTCCAGTGCCCGCGTAGTTGAAGGTTGCACCCTCAGCGTCAAGGCCACAGCGGAAATTTATTTCGCCGCTGATCTTGTATGTGCCAGCTGGGATGTACAGCCGGGCGTTCGACCCACGGGCCACCGTTGCGGCTTCCGCGGCGATCAAAGCAGACGTGGCATCAACAACGCCTGTTGGGTCCGCGCTGTACGGGGCGTTGCCGGCACTGACAGGGATGCCGGAGTAAAGCGCCTGCGCCGTGTTCGAGGACGGATTAGTGATGAGCGCCCGAACTGTCGCGTCAGAGACATCTCCCGGCGCGATACCAGCCAGAGTTTCCAGATCATCAACGCGGGTTTCATGGTTTGCGATAAGAGCGTCCTGCGGCGCCTGGAACGCGGCAAGCGCAGCCTCAGTTACGAGGCGTCGGTTTGATGGCTGTACCAAAGTGGATCCTTAGAAGTAGGGGGCGCCGTCAGTGTCAGCGGAAGCTGACATGAATGTGATGTAGTAGGGTTCACCGTCGCCGTCAGGGATGACGTGAACCTCTGTGGAACCGGGCGAGTAGTAGGGGTTCCCGTCACTGTCTAGAGCGATATTGGACACCTTTGGGGCAACCGCTTCGAGTGCTGTTAGGCGCCCGTCTTGTTGGGTGTTCTTTGTTTCGACGTTTGTTAGGCGCACTCGGTCAGGGGCCACCTGCGCATCGGTGTAGGCTTTTGCGTCAGTTAGGGCCTGTGGGACTGTAGTGCTTTCCAGCGTTGTAAGCCGGATGCGGTCGGCTGTTACCTGCGTGTCTGTGTAGCTGTTAGCGCTCGCTAGGGTGGCGGCATCAGCGGCAGCCCAGGCAGCGCGGTTGGCAGTGTCTTTGCCATCTGCGTAGGCTTGTGCTGCTGACTGAGCAGCCGTAATAGCTGCGTCTTGGGCGGCATTCTTAGCCTCGATAGCGCTGAGCCGCGACCGGTCCTCCTGGAATCGATCTTCGGCTTTCTGTGCGTTATCAGAGATAACGTTGTCGCCGTCCCGAACTAGCTCGTTCCCGTCAGGCTTCTTGAACCCAAGAGGCGTAGTTACAACAGCCACGAACGGGCCTCCTTAAGCACGAGGGGCCGCACCACGAAACGGTGCGGCCCCGAAATTTGCGGGGTAGTCAGTTGGTCTGCTTCGGCTCGGCACCAAGACCAAGCCGGGTAAGCCACTCATTCACGAACGGGTTAGCCATGAGCCGCGTGATCGCGCCAGCGACAGTCAGCGCCGTCAGACCCGCGCCGGTGGCAGCCTCAGGGCTCTGATTAGTCACCGCCGTGTAAAGCAACGGGGCAGCCAAAGCCAGACCACCAACGAACGCAATCACCGTCCGGACAGTCGCCCGCCACGGGTAACGGGTCTGAGACGCATCAGCCACATGATCACCCATCTCAGGCCTCCTTCTTGGTGTTCGTCTCCACACGGCCAAGGGATGCCTTGACGGTGGTGAAGTTGTCGTGAATGAGATCCTTGAGGGGCTTACCCTCAGGCATGGACGTTCCACCGTTGAAAATGGCGTCATAGACAGCCTTGAGCATGCGGCGATCTTCGGGAGTCATGTCGTCTTCCTCAGGTTCAGTTGTTTTCTTGATGTCGCCGGCTGGGCCGATGGAGGCTGAGCCGAGGTAGGGGAGCGGGTTGACGCGCCCGTAGAAGCGTGCGTTCAGGTTGTACCCGTCAGGCAGCACCTCGAAGTGGAGGTGCGGGCCGGTAGAGCCGCCCGTGTTACCGGACAGTGCGATAGCGTCACCCTCATTGACCCACGCACCCTTGGGGACGATGTTGCGGGACAGGTGCCCGTAGATGCCGATGAACGTCCCGTGATCAATGACCATGCAGATCCCGGCGAAACCAGGGGCAACCCACCACGGATTGTCCGCGTAAGTACCAGCCATCCACCCGGAATGCAGCACCCTGCCGGACGCTACGGCGGAAACCTCAGTACCAACAGGACAGCTAAAGTCAATGCCAGTGTGCCCGTCTGGCTGATAGTTGCCGAACTGCTGAATGATCCAGTAATCAGGAGAGCCGGGCCGGATCCCAGCAGTTGGGTTATCTCCAAAGTTCTGCGAGATAGGCGCGTTTACTGGGTAAGTCATTGCCGCACCTCCGGGGTGTTCACGTTGATAGTGGTTTGCTGCGGCGGGGGACAGTTCGCGATGTGTTCCTTCAACGCCGCCTCAGTACGGTTCACTGCATCAGCCAACGATGATCCGTGGTTAGGGTGCAGCTCGTGGTGCATTTCATCCAACCGGGCCATCACCCCAAGACGGGCCGGAACACCCGGCCTCGCCGGTTCACCATTCCAGTCATCCAGGAAGTTCAGGACTTTCTTGACTGTGGGGCCGAACATTTTCGCCGCGAAACGAATAGCGACAGCAGCAACAAGAATGGCCCCCAACCAGGGAGCCACCGCAATCACATCACTCATCCACTGAGGCAGTGTCATGGCTTGGACCGCCAGTTGATCCCGCCAAGGCCGATGAAGAACTGCGCCTGCGAAATACCAGAGAACCCGGAAGCCGTTTCAAAAGTGATGTTCCCGTTAGACCGGACGTACAACGTGCACTTGTTACCCATCGCTGAAGACGTGCCAGGGTTGTACAGCTCATCAGCGGCAGGGGCAACAGCGCTGGGGATAGTGCCCAGCAGGTAGCCTGTGTTAGCAGTCATCGTGATCGTGGCAGTTGTGCACCCAATCAGACCTGACAGTGTTGCCCGCCCTGTTGGCAGCTTCTCATACGTGGGAGAACCGTACCCGGCACCATATGCCTGATACACTCCACTGCCGTTAAGTGTGATGTTCCCCGCCGCGTAGTCCAGCCACTTAGTGCCGTTCCACGTTTCAATAGGTTGCCCGGGCAGGTCTGTGCGGATGATGCACTGCCCAGTCATAACCCCGGCGTTTGTTAGCGTGGTCCGTTCCGAAGCGGAACCAATGGGGATGACAACGTTAGCGCCGCCGAAAGCCGTGGCAAGGTCCGCTGTCAGGTTGTATGCGTCGCTGTTAGTAGGCACGACAACCTTGTTTTTCAAAGTCTGTGTCATCAGATCTTCCAGTCAATTAGGAGCTTGCCTGAGTCAGGGTCTTTGCGGCGCCCGTTCAAACCGATATATGGATCCCCGGCGATGGAGATGCCACCACCGGCAGCGATGACCGCACCGAAACTGGTGGGCAGGTCAATCCATGCGGGGTCTTGATGTGCGGCAAGAACCACATCAAACGGGCCAACGCTGCGGCCAACGTCACCACCGGGCCTGTATTGAGACGTGTGCGCGTAAACATGCATCGTCGCCGCACTGTTATTCGAGCCGACTTCGAGGCGGTCAGGGACACGGAACTGGACCCTTGTGATCGTCTTACCCGCGAGCGCTGGCCTTGGTGCTCCGTAGAACCAGGAGCCGGTCATTGTCTGACCAGCGTAGGAGCCCGAATAGACTTGTTCGCCGCCGTTTGTGGAACCAGCCCAGCGCCCCCAACCACCAACACCCCACGTATCCGAAGCCGTGGCCACAAGGGTTTCCTGCCCCGACTGCTCCACGGGAACAGCAACAGGAGGCGGCAACGGGTCACCAGCCGGGGGCGGTGCGATCACAGGTATCTCACCAATGATCGTTGCCCGTGTCGCGTCCCAGGAGAGCATCACAGGATCCCCAGGTGCATAACCCGAGATTGGGCCTATGAACCATTTAGTTGCGTACGTGCCGCCGTCATCACCGGAAAACACAATCTCATCCACACCAACCGTCAACACGGACCCCGTAGACGGCCTTGGCTGGTCCGTGTAAGCGCCCAGAACAAGCGCCGTAGACAAGCCCATGCCGTCAGTCATGATCGCGACAACGATTTTCCCGCCCTGCTGCGGCTGGATAGGGTCCATCCAACGCGCCATCAGCAGCGAACCGCGGACGTTCGCCCACCACTCTCCACCATCCCAATACGCGGTGCCGAACTCAACCCGGAACCCATCAGGAGGGAGCGCCGCCAATGTCTTAGACAAAGCAACCAAGCGGCACCCTCCTAAAGTTGATCCCACTGAATAGCGGGCAGTGAGCCCCAGCTTGCGGGCATCATGTTCCACGTAAGTTCTGGCATGGTCCCGGTGATGTGTTTCGCCCATTCAGTGCGGTCAAGCGCGGCTATGACATCCGTGTAAGCGCACCGAACAGTCAGGCTTGTTTCGCGGGGGAGTGTGTCACCCTGCCGCCGAATCGCCGTGATATCCCCCGGCAGGTAGACAACATGCCCGGAAGGGACTGGGCAACCAATCTCTATTCGGTCGCCGGCCTGCAACTCAGGTCGTGGAATCGTCGTGACAGCCAACTCAACCGCGAGGCCATCAAGGAACTTGTCCCGCAGCTCTTGCGCGTAGGTGGTCGCCTCAGCAACCGTCGTGATCATTTCCGAGCTGTAGAAGTATGGGACGCGTCCATGGTCGCCACCATATTTAAGTGGCCCAGATTCCAGATCGGCAACACCAAACACCGGATCCCCGGTAGCGACGTTCTTACCCTCAACAACCCACCGGTTATACAGGCCGTCAATGGACTGATCCCGCGTCACGGACACAAGGCCCGCGTTCGGCTCAATCCTCAGAACCGAGGCGCCCCGTTGCGGGTAAATATGTGCCTCGCCGTCACCACCCATCCGGTAACGGGCAGATACCCGTGAGAGCAGATCCTGGCACGCTTCGAGGCGTTCTTTGTCATACACAAGCTGCCTAGACACGGCGGTATCGACAACGCCCGCGTCAACCACAGTCGGGAAATACCGGGAAGTGAACCGCTTGAACTCGCTAACAACAGTCGCGCCGGCCTTCGGTGACTCAGGAGCCTGCAAACGGTCCCGGTCAACATCCCCGGTAAGGTCAACCGCATCGAGCTTCACAACAGCGGTCTGAATGAACACGCGCCGCTTATGAGCAGGCAACGAACCATCAGGCTCTATATACCCGTACTCATCAATGACCCGCGACTCACGCGACTCAACAGGCGCATTACCGGTCACCCGGAACCACCCATAGTTGATCGCCCCGGAACCACCCACGTTATAGATGACCTGCAACCGCGTGCCACCAACACCAAGAGGGTCATCAAACCGCCAAGCCCCCAACGTGCCGTCAGGATCCGCGACCGTAAGACTGATCCGCTGACCAACCTTCACGTTGTCACCAGCAGAATCCTCAAACGACCAATCCAAAACTTGGAGAGGCTCAGGCACGACAAGCGAACCCGCCCGCCACGCCCAAACCGTCAACGAATCCCCAGGCCTCGAACCACCAAGAGCGTCCAACGTCTCAACATCAACACGACGCACAGGCTGCTCCTAGCTAAGCGGGTTCTTCAAATCATCCAAATAGGTTTTGCCTGCCATGGCTGTCTGCTTCTGCTGATACGTCGCGGTCAACAACTGCACATCCCCGTAAGTAAACGTGGCTGTCAGAACCTTGATCGTCGGAGCCGCAACAGTGTCAGCCTTGAAATTCCACCAAGTAAGCTCACCGCCCCACGCCGTATCAACAGGCACCTGAGACACGGACGGCGCACCAATGAACATGAGCGGATCCAGCATCAGGCCGTCAAGGTCAGGGCCCGGGCGGAACAAGAAACCACTACTCGACCGCAACAACTCCTTGAGCCGCTTCGACTCCACCGCCGACCGAGTACCAAGCGCCAAATCAACACCACGCTCAGCCATCCGCTCACCAAACAACCCAAGCGGCTTCTTAGAGCCCATCACGTTGAACAGGGACACATCAGCCGCGTACTCCAACTCAGCCAAAGCCTGACCACGCAAGTAAATGTCACCGTTATTCCGCGGCTCACCCAAAACAGGCACAGCAGACTGAGGAACAAACGGATCCATCAGCCAACCCGTAACCGAGCTGATTGTGATCGCCGCCGCAGTTGCACGAGCAGGCCCACCCGGACCAGACAGCACCTCAATCTCATAGGCGACAGGCCGGTTAATGGGAGCATCCCAATCCGTCACAAACCCCGCATCATTCATCACAACACGACGCGCACCACGAACCGGGCCACGCTCACCATCAACCGTCCGCCAAACAGTCACCACACTTGAACCCACGCCCAGCCCAGTAACAGTCACGCCAGCCTTCGGAGCAGGCCCACCCGGCAACGACTCCACCGAAACAGCCACAGCCATTAGCGCCCCTTCCGCATATAAGGCGAGGAAGCATCCGCGCCAGCAACAACACCCTCAGCACGCGCATCAACCTGAGCCAACAAATACTTCCCAGTGAATGGGTTCTGAACATAAACCGCAGTCGGAGTAATAGGCGCGTCAGCAGGAGCAGCAACAACAGTCCGCGCAGGAGCCGCAGCCGGCGCATACTTGTAACCCGCATCGCCACCATGGAGCTGCCTACGGAAGTCATACACCGCAGCCTGACCACCCATAGCGTCAACATCACGGTCGGAAAGCACATGCTCACCAGGAGCCAACAACCGAAGCTCCGAATCAACACCCTTCTGTCCGCGACCAATCACCGCGCCACCAACAGCCATAGGAGCAGCCTGCCCCGGACGGTTAGGATCAGGGCCACCATTGATAACCCGGTTATAGGTTTCCTGGATCGTCTGAATAGTGACCGTCGAAACCTTGCCGTTCAGCGCATCCGCTTTGCCCTTGATCGCATCAAGCTTCTCCGTGGCGAAGTCATTCACCCACGTCTTGATCGGAACATCCTTCGGGATACCCAAAGCCTTCCGCGCCATAGCATCAGCAGCGTCACCCGTGATACCGAACTGCCCAGCAGCCTTGATCAAGTCGTTGTAAGACGCTTGCAAGCTACCCTGCAAACTATCCTGCGCAGCCTTAGAACCCTGTGTTGCCAACGTCTCAGCAGCCGTAGCCTCAGCCGAAGCCATGGCAGCCTTGGCGATATTGTTGTACGCCGTCTGGTTGTTCCGGCCCGCCTCAGTCGTCACATCAAGGGTTTGACCATTCTGAGCAACCGACGCAGTAAGCGCGTCCAACGCCGCCTCATACGCGATAGTCGCATCCGAAGCGGACAAAGACAGGTTCGCCGCGTTAAACAAAGCCTGAGTGAACTTCTCAAGGCTCGTCACAGACCCATAAGCGCTAAGCCCAACATCCTCAAGGGCCTTCGCCATGTCCTCAGTAATCGGCGCCGAATCACCAGCAGCCGTCATGTACGTCTGAGTAGCCTTCTCAGCCTTCTGCAAAGACGGCGGGATCTTACCCAGCGCGAAGTCAAGCAACTCCTGATCATTCAGGGTTTCACCAGACTGATTAGCCAGCCCTTGCAGAGCGTCCTTGTACCCAGGCAGGGCATCAAGGGCGTCCTTAGCGGTCTTGCCGTTCTTCTCGAACTCCTTGGACAGCTCACGGAAGGAAGCAGCAGCAGTCTCCGCGCCGCCGTTCTTCGCTAGGTTACCCATCGTCTCGCCAAAGGACTTGAACCGGTCCTCAAGCTGCCCAATCTCACCCTTAGAACCAGTGATGAACTCACGCAAACCATCAAGCGGCTTGTTCAAGGTAACGTCCGTGAAGTCCTGATGAGTCAACCGCTTGACAGCATCAGCCGCCGAATCAATATCAGGACCGATACCAGCGATCTTGTTCCAGCCCGTGAACACCGAGTCAAGGCTAGAAAGGGATTCACCGCCGCCCTTCGCGTTTTTCTGCAACTTGAGAAGCGCCTGCCCGAAATCCTCAGCAGACTTCGTGTTCTTCTCACTAAATATTGCAGACGCCGCCTGCAACGCCACCAGCAGAGCAGTAGCACCAGCAGCGGCCTTGCCAACACCCGTGATAGCAGTCCGGGCACGTGAACCTGCCGGCGCGATCCGGTTGAAAGAAGCCGTGAACTCCACCAGCCGGGGGAGTAGCGTCAACACCGCACCGCCCAGAAGCAGCGCACCACCAGCAACACCAGCGATACCAATACCAGCGTTCAGGATCGGAGTCGGAATCTTCCCGATAGCGTCAACAAGATCCTCGGCGCCCTGCACCAGACCACGCAAAGCCTCAGCAGCCCCAGAACCACCCTTGATCAGAACAGAATCAAACGAACCGCCAAGCTTCTCAAGATCACCGCGCAGATTGTCCTGCTTGATCGAAGCCGTGACAGCCGCGTAACCAGCCTCGTTGACCTGATCAATCCAAGCCTGGATACCCTTCGCGCCCTGCTCATACAGAACATTCGCGCCACGGATAGCATCAGTACCGAAGATCTGAGCCAACGCCGCGTCACGCTGCGCCTGAGTCAAACCGCCAAGCTTTGTCTTCAACTGCTCAGCAAGGTTCGTAATACCAACGAACTTGCCCTGAGCGTCATAAGCCGAGATGCCCAACTCGTTCATGAGGCTCTGCGTTTCCTTGGCAGGGTTAGCAAGCGCCAGGAGCATTGTCTTGAACGACGTGCCAGAGTCAGAACCCACAAGGCCAGCAGAAGCAAACGCCGCCAGCGTTCCAGTCGTATCCTCAACTGACAAACCAAACTGAGACGCAACAAGACCGGACTGCTTGAGCGCGTTACCAATGTCCTCAACCGAACCCTGCGCTTTACCAGCACCAGCCGCCAGCAAATCCGCAAGGTGTGGGATGTCCTTGCCTGCCAGCTTGAACTGAGTGAGTGCCGTAGCGGCAATCTCCGCAGCGTCACCAACCTCAAGCGACCCAGCAGCAGCCAACGACAACGCGCCAGTCAAACCGCCGCTAAGAATCTCCTTCGTGGACACGCCAGCCTTAGCCAGCTCATCAATGCCCTTCGCGGCCTCCGCGGCAGAGAACGCCGTATCAGCGCCCGCATTGATAGCCGCCTCACGCAGCAACTCCATGTTGCCGGCAGTCTCATGAGTAGACGCCTGGACCTCCGACATCGCAGCGTCAAACTCCATGAAAGACTTCACAGCAAGCGCGAACCCGGCAAGCATCACCCCGCCAAGAACCATCGCACCCTTGCCAACCCGGTCCATGTGCTCTTCGTTCTCACGCGCAAAAGCAGCCGTCCGAGACGCAAAATCAGAAGCCGACTGCTGCGCCGTCCGCATCCCAGCAACAAAACCCTGAACACGAGCCTCAAGCGCAATCGAAATAGAACGATCAGCCATAAACGGGCCTCCTGAAAGAAAGCGCCATGCCCTACAATTGCGGGATGACGGAAAAGACGGCGACCACAAACAGGCGACCGGGAACAAAGCTGCTCATCATCGGGTTAGTGCTAGCCGCCATCGGGTTGCTGCTCGTCATCGTTGGCTTCTCGACAACGCACGTCACACTGCAACCAGGAACGTTCCGAACCGTCGAAACACCTGGAGCGCCAACACCATTCGCGTGGATCATGCTCATTGGCGGGCTCATCCTCGCTGCTATCGGATTCGGAAAACGAGTCCTCGCGGTAATCGAAAAGCGCTAATCCTTCAAGCGGGGCATGTACATCAGCGCGTCAGAACCGGGCAGATCACGGTAAGCCTCGGCAGCACGACCCCTCGCAGTCGTAGCATGGCACCGGATCGGTAAACCAGCCTCATACTTCATCTCGTTCGCCGGATCCGTGCACAACGAAATAGGCCCACCGCACTTCGGGCATAACGAGTTCCGGTAATGCAGTAGAGCGAGAACAGCCGTCTGCTGCGACTCATCCCACTCAGACTCAGGACGAGACGCAACAACCCGCCCTGAGTCGTCAAACTCATACGTCGTCCGCGGCTCCCACCCATGAAACCGCTTCAACGAAATACCAAGCTCAAGCGCCGCTTCTACATCTGATCTGAGGCCTGGATCGTCCTGTAGGCGCTGAGCGAAAAAGGGACTTCATTGCGCCCCTTATTCACCCGCAAAACAGCCATAACGAAATCCTCATACTGAGAATCAGTCATGTCATCAGCGAGGGGATCCCACTCCTTCGCGGGCTCGAACTCCAACGCCTCGCCGGCCTGATTCTCAACACCCACAATGCACGCCGGAATAGCCTGGATCATCAACGTCTCAAGGTTGAAGCCATAAGACTTATCCACGGCGTTACCCTCACGCGGCGCATGCTCGGCAACCAGATCATTCCAAGCCGAACGCTTCATGCCACGCACCAGGAAATCAACCGTCGCCGCTTTCATCTCAGCCTCAACCTCAGCAACCCGCTGAGCCAAAGCCTTCACCGGACTAACAAGACGCTCATCACCAAGCCCCTTATTCCGCTCAGCAACAAACGCCGCCTCAGCCGCCTCATGCGCAGCCTTCAAATCACCATCAAGGCAAAACGGAACCCGCGTCTCAGGACGCTTCACAGTCAAAGCCATTACTACTCCAAAGTCAGTAAGTGGGACGAGTGGGACGTGGAGCCTGCCTGCCCCCGGTCCCACAACACAGGGGCAGGCAGGAGTTAACACAAGCCGCGCTAGCCGCCATCGGGTTGCTGCTCGTCATCGTTGGCTTCTCGACAACGCACGTCACACTGCAACCAGGAACGTTCCGAACCGTCGAAACACCTGGAGCGCCAACACCATTCGCGTGGATCATGCTCATTGGCGGGCTCATCCTCGCTGCTATCGGATTCGGAAAACGAGTCCTCGCGGTAATCGAAAAGCGCTAATCCTTCAAGCGGGGCATGTACATCAGCGCGTCAGAACCGGGCAGATCACGGTAAGCCTCGGCAGCACGACCCCTCGCAGTCGTAGCATGGCACCGGATCGGTAAACCAGCCTCATACTTCATCTCGTTCGCCGGATCCGTGCACAACGAAATAGGCCCACCGCACTTCGGGCATAACGAGTTCCGGTAATGCAGTAGAGCGAGAACAGCCGTCTGCTGCGACTCATCCCACTCAGACTCAGGACGAGACGCAACAACCCGCCCTGAGTCGTCAAACTCATACGTCGTCCGCGGCTCCCACCCATGAAACCGCTTCAACGAAATACCAAGCTCAAGCGCCGCTTCTACATCTGATCTGAGGCCTGGATCGTCCTGTAGGCGCTGAGCGAAAAAGGGACTTCATTGCGCCCCTTATTCACCCGCAAAACAGCCATAACGAAATCCTCATACTGAGAATCAGTCATGTCATCAGCGAGGGGATCCCACTCCTTCGCGGGCTCGAACTCCAACGCCTCGCCGGCCTGATTCTCAACACCCACAATGCACGCCGGAATAGCCTGGATCATCAACGTCTCAAGGTTGAAGCCATAAGACTTATCCACGGCGTTACCCTCACGCGGCGCATGCTCGGCAACCAGATCATTCCAAGCCGAACGCTTCATGCCACGCACCAGGAAATCAACCGTCGCCGCTTTCATCTCAGCCTCAACCTCAGCAACCCGCTGAGCCAAAGCCTTCACCGGACTAACAAGACGCTCATCACCAAGCCCCTTATTCCGCTCAGCAACAAACGCCGCCTCAGCCGCCTCATGCGCAGCCTTCAAATCACCATCAAGGCAAAACGGAACCCGCGTCTCAGGACGCTTCACAGTCAAAGCCATTACTACTCCAAAGTCAGTAAGTGGGACGAGTGGGACGTGGAGCCTGCCTGCCCCCGGTCCCACAACACAGGGGCAGGCAGGAGTTAACACAAGCCGCGCTAGGCGACAGTCGCGGTGCTGATCTTGACCTTGCCAGTCACAAAAAGCTTCTGACCGATCTTGAACACCGAATTAGCCTCAGGCGGCAACTCGTTGTACTCGCCAGGAGTAACCGGGTAAACAGTCACCTTCTGACCAGCAGCCAACGCAGTCTCATACGGCAGACCCGTACGAACCACAACGAACATCGGCGTACCAGGAACCAGAGTGTCCTTCGCCTTGTTGTAAGTAGCCGCGTTCGTGGAGTTCGTGTTATCGATGTACTCCACATCAAGGCCACGCTGAGAACGGCCCTTCTGCTCATACGTCTGAGTCGTGCAAAGACGCTCATCCGTGATGACCTGCTCAGACAAGGACGGCTTCCAACCGCCAGCAGTCAGGTAGCAAGAGATATCCACGGACGACGCCGCATTCAACTCAGTAGCAACCTTCGGCGCCGACGTATCAGCGATAGCAGTAACAAGCTTGACGAGAGTGTTCCCGTCAGCCGGGGTCGAGGGAATGTCAGCCATTCGAAGGCTCCTTCTTAGATGGTGCGGCCTTCACAGGGCCGACATTGAACTTCGGAAGCCGCGCAACAGGCGACGGCGGGAATCGGTCAGACTTCACACGAACCAAATGGCCCGCCTCAATCCGCCAATCCGTTTCAGACACATCAAACTCATGCCCAGAAGTGGAGTCCTTAACACGGACAAACATGGAGAACCCCTTTCAGGGCAAGAAAAAAGGACGCCACACGAGCGTCCTAAGCGTTACGGGAACCAGTCAGGATCCAATCAAACGGCTGATACAACGGATGATCCGAAGTCCCCGGAATAGTCACATCATCGTCAAGCTGAATAGGCTGCTCATTCGGCACACCCTCAATCGCCCCAAGAGTCCAGCCCGCCACCGATGGGCGTTTACCCTCAAGGCAATCGTTGAGCTTCTGAGCAATGATCCGAACCGACGCCGCAGTGAGCCCCACAACCGTAGTCCGAGAACGCAAATGCCGCGACAACACAGCACGCGAGTTCGCGCGATCAGCAACAGTCGGAAAATTCGTACGCACAAGAACGTAGGGATAAGTTGGGCTCGCCGGCACTTTGTCCTTGTGGACAGTGAACCCAGTCATCAGAGCCTCAAAGCCAGTAGCAAGCGCATCACCAGTCACAGTTGATCAGCCCACCTAGCAGTCAAACGCTCAAGCTGCGAGATTGTCCGGGGTTCCTCGCGGCGCAGCGGCTTATCAATATCGCCACTACCACCACCACGGCTAGTACCGAAGTAATAGATATTGCCCAACGAACCACCGCGCCGGCCCTTATCAGGCCCAATCACATACCGCGCAACACCAGGAGAATAATGCGAGTCGTAACTGATCGCACCAGCCATGCCCTTGAAATGCTCCGACGCGCTAACGTCCGCAACCATCTCAGTCTTGATGTTCTGAGCGCCCTTCTTAAGGACCGCATCAACATCCTCAAGCGCAGACCCAGCGATCTTGCCAAGGTTCTGCGACAACCTACGGACTTCCTCAAGACCATCCATCAGCTCGTCACCTCCTTGACCGGCAAACGGAACGCCGTGTCAAACGAATCAGGCGTGAACCCATCCACCCTGTACACCCGCCCCACAAGCTGAGACAGTTGCGCCGCTGTCACTATGATCACGTCATCATCACGCACATCAGCCGAACCAGCCGGGATATGGACCTGACGCGAAACCACCGTGAACGAATGACCACCAGCCTCCGGCGAAGACGTGCTCGAATCCTTCGACTGCACCTTGCACTTACCCGAATAAACCGCCGCGCTGCCGTTAGTGACCTCTCCCGTATCAGGATCCGTAGTGGGCTCACCAGGGCGCGTAATAGTGCACTGATCAAGCATCAACCGTTCAGCCGCCACACGGCCACGAGACAACACCTCGCCCGCGCTCACGCCGCACCATACGGAGTAATCGTGAACGCATCACCAGAAGCGCCCGGCAACAACTTCGACCAATCATCATCCGACAGGGTAGGTGAACCAACAGCGTCAGTCTCAACCCAAGGCTGCTCAGTCACCGAATAGTCATCAATCGACTCAGTACGGGACTTCAATCCCCGCGGGTTCAGCAACGTGCGGATGATCGCACCGCACACAACCCGCTTCAACGTCCCAACAGTAGGACGCCCCGCAAGTATCAGAATTGGTAGCGTCGGGATCCGTTCAAGAATCTCAGACTCAAGATCATCAATCCACGCAGTAACCTGCGCAGACTCAGGCCCGGTAAGTGTGCGGCCAAAACGCACCTCAACATCAGCCACAGTCGCATACGCCATGACCGCACACCCCCTTACTTGACCTTGTAACCAGAATCGACCAGAGCCGCCACGATCCCATCAGGCACCGTCGAGGGAATCCCAGACGGCCCGATGACCACCGTGTAACCCTCAGCTACCGGCGCGGCTTCTTCCTTGACATCAGATGTCAGGACTACCGGCGATTCCTCCACCGGAGTTACCTCCGGACGCGGCGCGGAATTACGACGTGCAGCCATAAGGCTTGCCCCTCTCGGTTAGGAAGCGTTCTGGAACTTCACGAACGACGCCGGATCGTTGACCAGCCAGCCGTACTCAGCCTCAGCCAGGATCGCAACAAGGTTGTTCTCAAACAGAGAAACAAGCTCGCCGTTGATCGTCACCGTAGCCTCAGTGGACACACGGTAGGAGATGCCACCAACAACACCCCAAGCGGACTGCGACCAGTCACCAGCGAAACCGTACGTCTTGGTCGTGGAATCGTAAACACCGTCACCGATGAACGCCTGACGACCCAGGAGGCGACCCTGACGAACCGGGCCAGCCGTCTCCGTGAACGGGGCCTCAGTGAACAGCGGACGACCCGCAGTGTCCTTAGCGCCGTTCAGAACAGGCTCGAACCGGTTATCGAAAGCCCAGCCGGTCAGCTTCTTGCCCGCGTTCACCAGCGTAGACAGCCCCGCGTTCAGGTCGTCATACACGGCAGTGAAAGCCGGCGCGGTGCCCGTGAACTCCTGAGTGCTGGAACCCGTAGCAAGGTTCGTAGCGAACGGGGAAGCCGTGCCGTACATCGCGGCGGCGTCGAACGCCACAGCGAACGCCTCAGCGATCTGCGGACGAATCAGATCAATGTAACCGCCAGGGTTCGCACGAAGGACTTCCTCAGAGACAACCGCGATAGCGGCAATCTTCTTCGGATCCATCGTCTTGAGCGCAAGGGCACCCTTAGAAGCAGGCTTCTGTGCACCTTCCGCAACCCAGCCGGCAGACATCTTCCCAGTAACAACCGGGATGGACTTGCCAGAAGCGCCGAGCGGAACACGCGGGGCGAGCTGCTGAACCACAGAGGTCTTCGCAGCCTGATCGAAAATAGCCGCCGACTTCTCACGGTCAATGAAACCGGAAAAATCGGAAAGCTTAGTTGCGGCGGTGATCGCCATAACAGTCTCCTAAAAGAGGAAAGGCACCCTTACTGGATGCCGAGCTTGTTTTTGAGTGCGTCAAGCAGTGGATCACTGCCCAACGCCGGATCGCCCTTCGGACCCTGCGAAGGATCAGGCCTGGGGGATGTCGGCGCGTTCAACCGGGCCAACAGAAGATCAGCCTTCGCGGCTACAGCTTCTTCCGTGTCGCCGGTCAGGAACTCAACCAGATCCGCAGGCACACCCTTGCTCAGGGCTACCGTGTTGCGGATGTTCTCGCTGCGCAGCTTCGCGAGTTCCGCAGCGGATTCGTTCGCCGCATTCTGAGCCTTCTCAAGGTCAGACAGCTTCGCGTCCTCGAACGCTTTCAGCTTCGCGGCAAGGTCAGCGTTGGCTTTCTCAGCAGCTTTGCGGGCATCGCGCTCCGCTTGCAGTGCCTTGATACCGCCGTCGCCAAGTTCCTGGGTGGTAGTAGGTTCAGCCTCGGTAGTAGCCGTGGCCTCAGTGGTTGTCGCTTCCGACATGTGTTTGTCCTCCGTCGCGGATGGAA
This sequence comes from Paenarthrobacter sp. NPDC018779, assembly GCF_044391085.1. Taxonomy (NCBI): domain Bacteria; kingdom Bacillati; phylum Actinomycetota; class Actinomycetes; order Micrococcales; family Micrococcaceae; genus Paenarthrobacter; species Paenarthrobacter sp. NPDC018779. Next base: position 72,259 of record NZ_JBIRZS010000002.1, read on the forward strand.
AAACCCCAGAGCATCGCGCCAAGGGGAAGAATAAGATCGGCTAGACAATCCAGCCGTACAGTTTCAGGAGCCGCTTAGCGTCAGCAGGATCCTTAGCCGTGGAATAAATCGTTTCGGGCATCAGCCGGGGCGCTTTGAGCTGCCTGTACTTCGAACCGTTGCGGGTCACGCCTTGCTCTTTGATGTACTGCGCTTGCTGCATCTGCCAGTAGGCATGACCGCGGCGCGTTGTGCCCTCAGTGGTGTACTTGATGTGCTGCCCGTGGATCTGCGCCGGCCTAACAGCACCAGCCTTGCGGTATGCGTTGATCAACTGGTTCATGTCCGCACCATCACGGAACGCCTGACCGTTCGCCTTAGAACCAAGGATGCGGTCCTGCTCCGCCTCCGAAAGGCTGTCAAGGTACGCTTTCGGATCCGTCCTAGCGTCATCGCCAGTGTCCTCAGTTGACGGCACGTTCCGGCAATCACAACCAGGGTGCCGGTCAAACGCCTCAGACTGCCAGAACGTCTTACCCGCAAGGATCACACACCGTCCACAAGACGGCGGGTTCAGCATGCGAGTCCACTTCTTCAACCGGTGAGCCCCGCCAGAAACCTTCTCAGCGGCCCGCCCAGTATCAGAAAGCAATGTCCCCGAAGCCAGCGTTAGATGCTGCCCACCTCTTGCAAGCGCCACTGCAACATCCATGCCCTGCGCAACAGCAGCCTTAGCCTGGATAACAGCCCCATACGCCAGAGACGCAACCGGTAACCCATCACCAGCCACGCCCACAAACCGGGAACCCGCAGAAGCGTACACAGGCTCAGGAGCAGCATCGCCAAGAACGTCAGGCACATAACCCAATGCCCCATCAGCAACACGCTCCTGAGCCGTGAACAACACAGCCAACAACGCCGGCTCGATACGAGCATACGACGAATCAAAATCCGAACCCATACGCCGCCACTGCCGAGCAACCGCGGAAACAGCAGCACCAATTTCCGCACGCTGGAAAGCGGAGTAGCTAAGCGCCGCCTCCGGAACCGTCTGCAACATTCACCGGCTCCTTAGAAGCAACCTGAGCAAGATACGGATCCTGCATCTCAAGAGCCCGGTACTCGCGGTCACGGTCCTTCTTAGCCTGCGACCAGCCAAGCTCATCCTGAACGGACTCGCGAGCCATAACGCCTTGGCCGTTCGCGTACAGCTTCGTGAGCGCGTCAGACTTCTGAGAGAACGTAGGCGTACCAGCGTCAAACCATTCAGTCTTGATCTGATTCGCCAACGGCCACACCCCGGTACGGAACCGCTCAGCGATACCCATCACCCAAGCCCAACCGTCACCCCAAGACGCAGCCTTACCCTCAGCGTTCAACACCAACCGCGACTCATCAGCCCGGATAGCGCCCTCAGCAGCAGGATTAACCGAAGTCTGCCCCAGATAACGGGTAGGCAGACCAGTCACAGACGCAACCATCTGCGCGTAATGGCTCACGGTTTCGTGGAAGTTCTTCATGTCCGCGCCGTCAAGCTGCCCAACCTTAGCATCCTTGTTAGCGTTAGCCCACAACGAACCAAAGTAAGCCTGCCAAACCGGCAACGGCTTACCATCAGCATCAACAAAGTCACCCTTGGTCATGCCCAACACGTACCGTTTCGGGACCGCGATAGTCTCCAACGCCAACTGCCCATCAGTCACAGCACGGGCAGCGGCGTCAACCAAGCCAATAACGTCCTTCATCTCGGACACGCCGGCCCAGTCGCCAGTACGGCGCCGGTTCAGGAACATCACGATAGGCACACGGCCCAGGTTGTGAACGTCAGGAGCGTAGTCCGGGTCAACGTCCCAAGAGCCACCGTTCTTCACCAACCAAGTCGTCTGATTCGGCTCGTACAGGGTCGCGTAAACAGGTGTCGGATCCTCAGCCGTGCCACCATACAGGCGCAATGCTGAACTAACCCGCCGTGTCCGCGGATCCACAATCACGGATAGCTCGCGCGGAGACTCAACTGTGATCAACGGATGCTCAGGATCTTCCGGGTTCACCCCGACACACACAAACCCGCGCCCGTAAATGAGCGTGTCCTTATGCAAAAGACCAGACTCGGAATCAAGGTTGTTCGCGTCCCAATGCTGACGCAGAATCTCCGAAACAGTGTTTTCGCCAGGAAGAATGAAATCCTTCACCCGGAGACGCTGCTCAACCGAATCAACAGCAACCCGCGACCAGTTGATAATCGTCTCAAAGCGCCGCAACTCAGGAGGAACAGCCAACCCGATATGCTCAAGAACCTGAGTGCCCTCGTAATACTTCCCGTACTTCTCATCCATACGGGCGAACGTCTCAGCCTTGTCCGTCAGGGACTTAACAAGAGTCGCTTGCGCAGTGTCCAAAGCCACTCTCAGCCCCTAACTAAACACGAACATACGTGAATCTGTTTCTTCGATATCGAAATCACCAGCAACCAGCGCATCCGACCACGCCTCATAGCAGAGAATGGAAGACATCGCTTGGTCGATCTTCTGGTTTTCGTTCGGCTTGCCAATGATGTAACGCTGACCAGTACGAGCCCGGACAATCGCATTCAGAACGTGAATCTTCGTCGTCGCGCAACCGTCATGCCGGAACTCGGACTCATCGCCATTCACGGCCTGCTTAAACGCCTCAAGCAACGGGTGAACCTTCGAAACACTCGAAGTCTCCCAAGCAAACACAGTCGGCTTACCGTCATCGTCCTTGTACTGCGCCTGCCACTGCTTCAACTCCAAACGCCACGAGTCATCCTCAACAACTTCCATAGCGTCAGCCTCAGCAGAAATACCACGCGCCGAACCAGCCGGATCAAAATACGCCCGCACCACCGTGTAACGCTCCTGCAACTCATCAAAAGCAGCACGAACCTCACCACGCGGAATCAACAACGACTTATCATTAGGACGCCAAACAGTAGGCACACCATGAGGCCCATAAGTCGGCGTGAACTGGTAACCATCAGCCGTCATGGCACGGAAACCAGTCCAGTCATTGTTATTCGACAAGTCGCCGGCCAAAACAATCGGCGTACCATCAGGCACCACACGAACAGCCTTCTTAGAATCCCAAGGAGTCTCAGTCAGCCACGCACCAGAACCCTGCACACGCCTATTCCCGTAAAACCGTTCAGCCTCAGCAGGATCACGCCGCATCGACTGTTTGATGTCTTCCTCAAGACCCTCAAGGTTCATCAAAACCCACGGCGCGTCCGAATAGTTGTACTTCAAAATCTTGCGCCGGTCAGCCTGACTAGACCACTTCCACCGCGACGGGGGAGGCGTCCACTGGATATAAACACCCGGCGAAGGGTTCTCCAAAAAGTCCTTGACCACATTATCCGTCGCCGGATCATCCGGGTTCGTCGTGATAAACCCGCGACCACCCATAGCAGTCAAACCACGCCGCTGAGTACGAAACACTTCCCACATAGAAGCATCCGCAAACAAACCAGCCTCATCCCACGGCACACACGTAACACGCGCACCCAAGCGAGACTTAGCCTTAGACGTAACCGGAACAATCTGATTCGCCTTACCACCAGGAAGACGAATCACCTCTTCACCAGTACGCGGAATCTGCACCGACAAAGGACCGTAATCAATCATCGGACGCAAAGCATCAAACGTGTTACCAGTCTGAGCCTCAGAGTTAGCCGTGATCTGAATCAACGGCGCCGTCCACTTACGCCCCATAGGCTCACCCGGACGGTACTCATAAACCCAGCCGCAACCACAGCCCTGCTCAGCGCAATCCCAAACCTCGCCACCAACAGCAAAACCCGTAAACAACGCCGGCCCAACAGCCTCAACACAAATCAGCGCCGCAACCAGCGGAGACTTACCCTTTTTCTGCGAATCAATCAACACAGAAAGCTGATGAACAAACGCCGAAGACTTCATGCCCGGCTCAGCGTTCTTATGAACCGCATAATGGTTCGTCACAAAGCAAAGCTGATAATCCCGCAACAAAAACGGCGGCTTATTCCCGTCAGCATCAAAATCACCATCAGGAACAACACAATGCTGCTCAATCCACTCCGGAACAATGTCAAGGCTAAGCCCAGGCCACCATTTCAGCGCCTCAGACGCAGTACGCGGCTCATCTACCATCTCCAACAGCCTTCAATCTGCGCTCACGCGCCGACAAACGACCACCAGAAGAAGAAGCACCAGGAACAGACTCACCATCCCGGCGAGCCCCAACCTCATCACGAGCAACCTGCCAGCCATTCAACCGCAAACCAGCCGGCGTCAAACCAATCTGCTCACGATAACGATGCAACTGACCAACCAAAGCAGCATTCGCCCCAGGATCCAGCTCAACAGCCACCTTCAACCGGCAATACTCACCAATAACAGGCCACCGCCACGACTCAACCGCCCACGCAGCACCCTGCGGAGAACGCCAAGCCTCAACCCAAACCACACCCTCACGGGAATGAAAATCAGCAGAAGCCTCATGGTCAACCTCGCGGACCTTCGCGCCGTCCTCGAAATGCTCCGAAAACAACACAATCGGATCCAACGGAAAATCAGGAATCTGACCCTTGTACCCCTCAGAAGGAAGCGCCTGAAAATCAAGACCACGAGCAGCAGAACGACCAGAACCAGGATCAGGAGCAGGCCCAGAACGAGCGCGCGCGCCACCGCTAGTCATTACGCCGCCCTCGTAGGCGCCTGAAACCTCAACTCAACCAGATCACGCCCAAGAACAGAATCCCAAACATCAACCAACCGAGGCATAGCAGCAACAATCCGCCGACGCTCCAAAGCCACAACATTCATAGACGCCTCAGCCTCACGAATGCACTCCTGCACATGCTCAGGATTCGACTTCAAACCCTCAGCAATAGCCTTCGAAACCACAATCGTTACGCCAACATCCATGACAAACCTCCAAGGCATCGCGCCAGTAAGAAACAGAGCAGCATCGCGCCACCCCGAAAGTTTTGAACCCTCCGCGGACTCTTTTCACCTCACCGGCGGTCTGACGCACTGCCCCTTCTAGGTCCCTCCCCCTGGGGGGTGTGGGTGCCTTTGTGGGGGCCTGTTCAGGTGTCGTTGGCGTGTGCTTTGCGTCCGCCTGCTGAGGTGTTGCAGAAGGCGTGCGAGGCGCCTCTATACCTGCCTCTGTCTTGGTCATCGTGGTCTAGGTGCCACGGTTCGCCACGCTTGATACGTTGCCCGCACCTAGCACAGTCAACGAGTCCTGCTTGCACGCGGATGTCCAGTGTTGTGCGTTTGCGTTGATGCTGCACACCGTAACCACGTTGACTGCTTGTGCCTCGTGCTTTGTCAGCGGCTCGTGTGTGCTTGGCGCATTTGCTGGCCTCGGTTACCTCGGGACATCCACGCACTGAACAGATGCGCACTGGATACTCCTAAGTGATAACGAGGGCAACGGATCTTCTCACGTATTGCATGATGTGAGAATCAAAGCCAGATGATTGATGCGCCGTTGATGATGAGGTGCATGGTGTTGTCTGCGATGATCATCAGCCATACCGCCATGAATGGTGCTTTGTCCGCGGGGTAGCCTGTGCCTTTACAGTCAGTCCATGCGGATCGGTACTCCTTTGGTGCGGCTTGGTTCTTGAGCCATGCGACATGCCGAGCTAGGCGGTAGTGGTCGATGATGATGTGTGTGCCGCCGATGACGAGCAGGGCGGGTATTGATACGGCACCCCACATGTCAGGCAGTAGGTTGATGAGCGCGTAGGGGATCGTGTAGGTGATGCCGTGCGCGACGGCTGGCCACCACTTCTTTGTCTTCTCGTTAGCCATCCAGTCTGACTGGATGAGGTAGTCACCTATGAGGTGGGCAAGGAGAATCCAAAGTACGATCACTGTTCGCTCATTCCTATGCTGCTGTGAGTTCGAGTCCGCCCATGAGTGCGACGCCGTTGCGGATGCGGTAGACGAATGGCCAGGATTCGGTTTCGTTGTAGTAGTTGAATCCGAACCCTTGTTGCCAGTTCTCTACGATGCGCGCGGGTTTGCCGTCTGATCCGATTGCACCGTGGACACTGGGCACTGCACCGTCTACCCGGCAGAGGCATCCGGGGTTAGCTGAGTACGATTCAATGGCTTCACCGCGTGCGCCTATCACTGAGTGGTAGGTGATTTCAGCCCTATGCGTGTGTCCTGCCCACGTGTTGAGGTGTGGGTGTTCGTGGACGTATTGGGCTGTGGTGGATCCTTTGGCGTTTGCTTTGGTGCCGTGGATGTTGCGGGTGGTGTCGTTGTCCCAGTCTGTTGCGGCGGGGTAGGCGTCAACGTATTCGACGTTGAGTTCATCCAGGCGCAGCAGGTAGGGCAGTGCCATGACGGGCCATGATTCGGGGAGGCCGGCGCGTTTGAGGCCGAACGCAGCAATAGCGTTGGCTTCGATGAAGTTCTGCATGCGCTTATCATGGTTGCCTTCGATGACGATTATCTGTGCATCGGGGCAGGCGGCACGGAGTTTGGCAAGGAACTCATGACCAGTGTCCAAGGCTGCTTGTGTGGTGTTCGCGAACGCTGCTTCTTGGACGAACCTGCCTTGTGAGGCGAGGTCTAGGAAGTCGCCTAGGATTTGGATCTTGTCAGGCTGGTATTGCAGGGCTGCTTGCACGAAGCATTCCATTGCGTCGGCATCGTGGAAAGGGTCCATGGTGCCGTCTGGTAGGAGCCTGTAGCCGATTTGGGTGTCTGCGCCTTTGAGTGCGAGTTTCATTTCGCGTGGCGGGTTGACTGGCCTCGTTTTGAGTTCGATGTTGACGGGTTTGGCTTGCTGAATGACAGGCCATGCGGGACCACCGTTAGTGCCCTCCGTGATTGGACGCACGTGGTTGAGTTTGTTCCAGTAGCCGGATCCTGTTGCGTTGGATGTCCAGCCCCAGGAGAAAGTGACTTTGTCAGGGTCTTGCCCAGTGGAGCGGATGAACTCGCGGTAGTCCTCATATCCCCACGGACGTAGGGAATAGCGTACATAGTTGGCGGATCCGTCCGCGTTGTGGGTTTCGGATTCGCCGCTGACCGTCTCCGCAGCGTCAGTGTTGCAGCCGCATGTGTTGTTGCGGTGGGAGTTGACTGTTGACTTGCCGACGCCGGATAGTGCTGCTGCTTCTCGTGAGCTGAGTTTGTCCCAGGAGCCGAGGGATGCGCCTGCTGCTGTTGCGTATTTGCAGGCGGTCATGGCGTCTCCTTGCTCAAGGGTTTCGTATTCATGTTGTTGTCGCTATGAATACGTGAAGGTGATGGACAGGTACTGACTCACGCCGCGTTTGCGTGTATTTGACCGACGGTGTTCGCTGTCCTCGTGCCCCGCGCAGGAATCGAACCTGCCCTATTCCGGCTCACGTGGTCCGGTGCCTCTACCTCTGGGCTAACGGGGCTGTCACGGTCCCGAAGACCCACTACCGTGACTGAGTGTGGTGCGATACCTGCTAGCCTCACAGGTCATTCACCATGCCGTTTGCGCTAGGGCAGAGACGGGAGGTCGATTCTTGCGCGCTCGATCATCCGTCCGGATGTCTGCGCTGCGTGGGCTGGCAGGAGTCGAACCTGCGCTCGTCGGACAAGACGGGATCCACAGTGCAGCCCTCCCCGCAAGCTCATGTTCAAGCGGGGCTATTCAGTTGGTGGCCGGTCCTTATAGGGGTCCGTGCCATTTTCCCGGCCCCTCAGGGTTACGGGCGTTTAACGTGCAGGGTGGCAGCGTCGTAGCTTGACCACATCGGTGATGAGCGGCACCGGTAAGGCTTCACCACCCTGCACGATTCTTATACGCGTACGGCGTATGCGTTGGGGCCGGTGAAGCGTGTCGCGTCTCCGAAGCCCTTGAAGTCGTTCATGAGCTTGTCAGCCTTGTCGTGGCTCTTGGGGTAGCGCAACGTCTTCCCCTGGTTGTTGACTACCCGCCAGTTGTGCACGTCGGCGTAGGTGAATTTACGGCTCATGGTTTGCTCATTTCCGTGTTGATGGGTGGGATGCTTCTTGGCCTTCTACCCAGTGCGAGTCCTGCACGTGTTCGAACAGGCGGTGGGTTTCGTCTACGATCAACCCGCAGAGTGGTTCGAGTTTGGGTTGGTGTTCGCGCCAATGGTGGGCGCACATGAACAACTCATCACCAACACCGGCACGTCGCTGCTCATCACTTATGTCAAGGACGGCGAGGACGTACGCTTGTGATCCGCAACGGTCGCACCTGTGGGAGCAATCAAGCATTTCGGTAACTACGCGCTTGTCCATGCTGACCGCCTCAAGGTAGGAGGACGAACAAAAGGCCCCGTCCTTGGCCAGCCTATTCATCGTCTGGCGTTACAAGGTTGGAGCCTTTTGGCTATGCGGCACTTTTGAGGGGATTGCTGCTTGTGAACCCCGCGTCACCTCACGGCGATGCAACATGTGGAGACACTTCTGCCCCGCTTCTAGGGTAACTTACCTCGTTCTACCCTGTCAACTAGGTATCTTGAAGTAGTTTCTCGCGTTTGGCTAGTTCTCGGTCTAGATACCATCGGGCCTTCTTGAGGTCTTCTATGGCATCGTTTTTGAGGTCGCACCGCCAAATGTACTTGAGCGCGTTGCCGAGGTTGAACCCCATGTGCTCTGTGATCTGGATACACTCGATCCCGCTGGGATGCTCAGTGTAGTGCTTCGGGTGGTTCACGACGTCCTGGCTCATGCGACCTCCACGAAGGTGACCTGCTGCCGGTTGATCAACACTGAAAGCCCGTCATCGCCCGTGAGGTGAGTGCTGCCGTAGCCTTCCACTTTGAGCGCTTCTATGAATCTCTTAGCGCTGTCCTCGGGCATATTCACCGAGTATGACTTACCGCCAGTGAAGTTGATGGTCACGGTTCTCATGCGTTGTTCCTTGCTGCTCGGGTGTAGATGTCTTGGAGGTTGAACAGGCGCCGGCCTTTGTCGTCTGTGTCAGTGGCGGTGAGGTGACCCCATTTGACCCAATTTTCAACGTCTTTGGTGGTGACGTTTACGCCTTTGCTGTTGAGGTAGCGGACGGCTTGCGCGGCGCGTAGGGGTGTGCCGTCGTAGCCGAGTGCTTGGGTTACTCGTTGGTGGCGTAGGTGGATGATGGAGTATTCGTAGCCGCAGACGTGGCAGCGCACTTCGGCGTCTCCTTCGCGGCCCTCAAGTTCGGTTTCGCAGCCGGTGGTGGTGCATGGGCCTAGTAGGACTTTCGGGGCTAGCCGGTCGCGTGCTGCGTCCATGCCGTCAGCGTGCGCGATGAGCCCTCGGTGGAAGTCGTCTGCCCAGAGTTGCGAGACGATCCAGGCGGCGCGGGTAAACAGGTAGTTGGTGAGTGAGTGCGGGTCACGTCCGGTCAAGGGTGCGTTGGTTTCCATGGCGACTTTGAGCGCCCGATCCATCAGGAATCGATGCGCGGCTACCTTTTTGTCGATGAGGTCAACGTCAACGGGTAGGGGCGCGTGCTCCTGTGACCCGCCACCCATGCGCGGCCCGTACGATGCGGTCATTGAGCCTCGCCCGATGTTCACGGACGCAACCACCTGATCCAACACCGTCAACGCCCGCTCCAACTGGGCCTGCGTAACCGTCATGCTTTCCTCTCGCTCTTGCCCATCTTGCCGTTCGCGTCAACCCACCATGTGATCGCGAACTTTGGCGCGAATGGGATCTGCATTACAGCAAGCTTGTATCCGTCCGGGGCGACTAGTACGAGGTCATCAGCGTCAATCAGCTCGTAAAGGCTCACGCGTCCCCCTTGAGCGCCGCGATAACAGCGAGGACTATCTCAGGGGCGTTGATAGCCGCAAGCGAGTAGACAGCGTTCTCGGCCCGTTCCACTGCTTCGTCGGAGAACATCACTGAGTCAGAGGCGGCGAGGGCTACCTGCGATTCTCCCCGCCAGTAATCTTGGAGCTTGCTTGTATCCCACGAAGATAGGTGGTGATTCTTAGCATGTAACGCTTTCGCCGCTGCGTCGATCCTGTTGCTCACTTATTCGCTCCTGGTTTCGTGTTCGCATGGTTGGTGGGTGAGGGTCGCTACGAGTTGGGGGATGTCGTATACGCCGTTGCCGCGCATGAGTTCGAGTTGGTGACGCGCACGCGCAAGCTGCTGAGCCGCCTCACACATTGGTTGCGCTCCATGTGATTGCGCCTTCAAACAGAACTGCGTCGATCCCCTGGGCTGCGAGGTGACGGATTTGCGTTTCTGCGTCCTCGCGTCGGGTGTACTTGCCGCCTCCTTTTTGCCGGTACTTGAGCTTGCCAACCGTTACGAGGTCAACCCAGTAGATCGTTTTGGGTGCCCGGTGCGATATGGCGCTCATGGTTTCTTCCTCCCGGTGATGATTGCGTGTAGTTGTGGGTTGGTGGTGGCGAGGGTGCCGAGTTTGCGGGTCAGATGCGGCGGATACGCGGGCTGGGGCTTCATGCTGCACCGTCGCCGTTCGCGTATTCCTCGGTGTACCAGTCCGGCACTTCTGCATCGCTGACATCCGGGTAGGTGTGGTCAAGGTTCATAAGGCCAGGAGTGCCTTGCGCGTAGGCTGCTTCGATGGCGGATTCATAATCGTCCGCTTCGACTTCCACGTAGTTCGTTGCAACAACGTCCATGGGTACTCGGTACTTGCTCATATCCCGTTTTCCCTGTCTTTGGCGATGGTGTGTGCGGTGAGTTTGAGTTCCCGGACGAGCGCCCATTGAGTGCCCTCATCCAGGCCGTCGATGAGCTCGAGCAGGTGCGGGAGGGAGTGATGCTCAGGATGGATCATGGCCCGGCTACCGAAAGTCGTAGGTCTTGCAGTCGGCCTGATCAAGCCAACACTCGACCTGAGCGCTGTTCTCTGCGTATTCGAGAGAGGCCAGATCACCCCTGATGTCTCGGCGGTAGCCGGGTCCGGGGGTGATGTAGTGCGCGAGTTCCTGCCGGCGTCGGGCCTGATCGGCGGTTAGGGTGTAGCCCTTGCGAGTTTTCATGGCTCACATTCCTTCATTGGATGTTGTGTATTGAGCGTCATAGGACTCGCCATATTCGGCGTACATGGCTCGAATCTCACGCGCCCTGTTGTAGCGTGCCCTGACAGTGGGGCTGTCGTAGTCTGCCCAGCCGTGGCAGTGCTCCTTGAAAGCCGCCGTGGCATTAGCCAGTTCCGCAATGGCTGACATTGCAGCGTTGTACCGGTCTGGGCCGAATACTGGGTGGTTGTAGCCGCTCATTTGTGTGTCTCGGTTCTGGTTGGGGCGGGGCTGCTCAACCCCCGCCTGCTGGTTTCTATTCTACCTTGAAATACCCGCACAAGATAGGTATTTCAAGGTAGTTTGGTGGTCAAAAAATAGGGGTTACGCGGGTCTTTTGCCGGTCAGGAGGAAAGCCAGATCAGCGAGGGTCATGGTCACGTACTGATCCCCAGGCTGACCCTTCCCGCGACGCTTATGAACCACGACACCCGCAAGTGCTTCATCGTTCACACGCTCAGTCTCAGCCTCAGCAACCCAGCCGCCAAGGTTCAGCTTCGCCACGTCCTTGCATTCGACCGTGACCCGCTGCCCGTGAGCCCTGACCCCGCCCACGTCGCCCTTATCCGCGGCCCCGGTTTTCACGCGACGGTCAATCGCATCTGACACATGAGCTGCGAGGTAGTCAGCCACCAACCGCTCAAACCTTGACCCCGCAGCCTTCGCACTAGCCCTAGACCTGCTCACGCTGCCTCCCTGCCCAACAGTTCAGCCCTGCGCTGCTCACGGCCTGCCTCGAACAACCGGTCCCATTCCTCTGGGTTCCTCGACCGCCACGACAACGGATGCGCAACCCGGTTACGTGGCGGCTCAATTGCACGCTGACCAGCCTCACGCGCCGTCTTGATATACCCGGCCCGCTTGCTAATCGCAGCCGGCGAAACAGGGATGCCCTCGTTGATCTTCACATGCTCCAACACCGCCTGCTTAGCAACCGCAGCATCCACCGAACGGAGCGCGTGATGCCACTGCTCCACCGACGAATCATTGAACGGAACACGCGGGTCGCCCTCGTTGATCCACCGCACCATCGAAATAACTTCCTGCAACTGCATGCTTAGTCCTCAATCTCAAGAAACGCTTGCTGGTCTTCCGTCGTGCGCAACCGGGCGAGCATGTCAGCTTCCTTCGCCCTCGCCCGCGCACTGTGGTCCATGTGCTGGGGTGGGCGGTGCGCGGCCTGGGCTTTGATCTTCAACGCCTCGAACTTCTCCCGCAGCTTCGGCAAGGACAAGATGTTCGACTTCCAGAACTCATCCGCCGTCGCATACCGGGCCACGTACAAGATCTGATCCACCGTGTACCCGTCTTTGTCGATCAGCAACCGGGCCGAGTCCTTCCACGCTTTCCCCGGCTTGTTGTGCTTCACGTCGTTGGCTTTCAAGAGCTGAGAGAAGCTCGCAATTACGTGCTCCACGTCGGGCCGTTCAGGCTCCGATGAGGAAGCTTTAGCTTCCTCTCTTTCTCTCTCTCTTTCTCTCTCTCTAGCCATTGCGATTTCGTCAGAATCGCATTGCGGATCGGATTGCGGATCGCTATGCGATTCGGATGCGGATCGCATGCGGTTCGCATTGGGGGTCGCATTCTTACCCCACCTACCCGCCGCGCCCTTCTTCCCCGCCTCAGCAGCACGCTTCACACCCTCAGACGTGCGGTTATGCTCCGTGTAGTCATGCACATACACCTTGCCCTCAGCGACTTCTGGGCAGTACGCGCACTCATGCCCTGGGAGGTGCCACAACCCGGACTCGATCAAGAGGCTGGTGTCAGCGTCAGTACCGCCAACCTTCCGCTGCATGGGCTTGGACGTGATCACCCCGTCAGTGAGGTGCTGCGCGCAGTACAGCACAGACGCGAAGTGCATGAAGATCGCCAACGGGGAGGCATCGAAGACTTCCATGATCTTCGGGTTATCCAGATAGCCAACATCAAACTGAGCAAACGCCCTCTTATCAGCCACGCCGCCTCCTTTGCGTTTGTTCAGCCGCCGCGCTCATTTGCGTTCCCGGTAGTTCTTGACGATGGTTTCTACCTGGGCGATAGCTAGCGTGGCGTCAAGGTTGGAGGCTTTCTTGTATCCGTGAACTTGGCATGCGAGGTAGGCAATGGCTTGGAGCAGTTCCGCTTTGGTGCCGGTGAGGTGGTCTATCTGTTGCTCTGCCTGGGTGAGTGTCCAGCCATGTTCCTGGTCTGCCGGCGCCATTGCGGGGTTCAGCTTGAATATCGCGGCTTCGGCTATGTCGATGCCTATGGGGCGTGGCTTCGCTGGGCTCATGCCGCTACCTTGCTTTCTGAATAGTGGTGCCTGAGTTGGTGGTGTGCTGGGTTTACGCAGCGGTTGTTGTCACAGGTGCGTACGAGTGTTTGGCCTTGGGGGATGGGGCCGTTTGCCCATTCCCAGGTTTGGCGGTGGGCGTAGATGGTTTTGCGGGTGGGGTGGCCTATTTGTGGGTATTGGCCTTTGCCTCCGAGGGCGGCGGTCCATTCCCAGCAGCCGGGGGTTTTGTTGACTTTGTTCCAGAAGCGTTGTTCGTAGGTGGGTTGTGGGCGTGGGTTTGTTGTGCCGTGGAAGCGTTGGCGGGTGTAGTGCTTGTGGCAGTAGCCTTTGGCTTCGTGTGGGTTGTTGCAGTGGGGGAGTGTGCAGTGAGTGGTGAATGCTCGGGCGGGCTTGGTGGGTTTGGGTACAGCTTCGCTGGGTGCTCGCGGGGTTTTTTGTCGGCGCGGTTGGGGTGGCTCGATAGTGAAGTTGTTGCCCCGGTATCGGTATCCGCTCATGCCGCGATCCTTCTGCGGCGGTCATAGTCGGATGCTTCGGCTGCTGCGGCGAGTAGGCCTTGGTGTCCGCCGTAGCGTGGTTCGGGGAGCGCCTGGATGGGGCGGAGTGTTTGGTGTGGTTTCTCTATGAGCGCGGCTGTTCGGTTCTGGGTTTGAATGATCTGGTGCTCAATCCGCTGGTTTTCTTTTTGGATGCGGAGTGCTTCTTTGTGGAGTTGGCGGGCTTCGTCTAACTCGTTTTGGAGTCGTTGTTTGCGTTCGAGAGCCGCTTGGAGGGTTTCTGTTCCGTGGTATTGGTAGCCGGCCATTGTTAGTCCTTCCTGATGTAGGGTTTGCAGTCGTGGCAGTGTTGGCGGTCTTGTTTGGTGCGGTGGCGGGTGGTGAAGGTGATGCCGCAGCGGTGGCAGGTTGCGTGTTCGCTGTCGGGCTTGCGGGGTGTGAGTCGTGTTGCGGTGTAGCGGGGTTGCGCTTGGATGCTCATGTGGTTGCCTTGCTCATTGGACGGGGCGGGCGCCGGTTGTGGGTTCCAGCGCCCGCATGGTTGGCTTAGAAAGCTGGTTCGGTGTCAGGTCCGTTGCCCCAGCCGCCCGATTGCGCTGCCGGCGTGGCCCAAGGATCGTCCTGCGGCGGGGCCTGCTGAGTGCGCGGCTGCTGCTGTTGGCGCTGCTGTCCGCCTTCGTTCTTGGCGAGCTTCCGAACAGTGGAGAGGTTCAGGACGGGTTTGGACTTCTTCTCTCCGTCACGTTCCCATGTCTGCGTTTCGATCCGCCCGACCACGTAGACCTGATCGCCTTGTGCAAGCTGATCCGCGAGACGTTCAGCGGTCTGTTCCCAGGCTTGCCCGTCAACGTAGAACGTTTTGGAGTTCACCCATTTCTGTTGTTGCTCGTCATACTTGGAATCATTGAATGCGAGGCGAACGGACATGACCGCCTTGCCTGACTGGGTGAACCGGAGTTCTGGGGTTGAGATGATGCCGGCGATGTCTGAGATGGTGGGGATTGCCATTAGTTAGGCTGCTTTCTTGTAATGGGTTTGTTTGGTGTCGCTGGTCCAGTGGAAGAAACCGAACCGGCATTCATAGAAATACGTGGCTGGATTGCCGCCGTTGCGTGCCCAGATGCGGGCGTGTAGGAGGCGTGCGGCGGGAAGGTTGGAGGACTTCACTTTCCCGCAGTTGCAGCGTTCACGAGGCATGTGCGCGGATGGAGTCAAGGACTTCCTGGGGTTCACCCGCTTGTTGCGCCGCGTACCAGAGGGCTTTGATGTTGTCCGTGTCGCCGCCTGCTTGTGCTGCTTCGGTGAGCCAGTCGCGGCGGGGTGCTGGTGCTGCGAGGGTCTGAACGGTAAAGCTTTTCTTCTTGCCGCGCGTCTCGGTCAGTGCGAGCGAGAGAGGCTTGTCAATGTGGGACATGGCTGCAATTTCGATTCCACCTACCTTCTTGCCGCCGTAGCTGACATCAGGGTTCCCCACGAGGGTAAGGCTGCGACCAACGTACGCGGCAGACTTGTCACCCCAAGCGTGAACGAGCACGCGTCTCATGCTCTTGTTGGGCTTGTACGGTCGGCCTGGGAACTCTTCAAGCTCGATATGCACAGGCTGTTCTCCCTTGATGACTTTGACGCCACTGATGGTTACAGTGCGGGGTCCGGTGAGGTAGTCGTCGTAGTTTTGCTGGTCGGACTTCGGTGCAACGGTGTCTGTGATGTCCATGGGTTACTCCCTGATTCGTAGATAGGTGCCGTCTAGGTCTGATGTTGCTAGTTGTGCCGCGTCGTTTGGCCCGTATGCAACGAGAACGCTAGGCGCTCCGCTGTTGGCGGCGGCGCGGGTGCCGTCTGGGTAGTGGAAGTGAAGACGCCCATGCAGGAACTTGACCGCAGTGGCTTTGTTCCAGACTTGCTCCACAAAGCCGGCAGTTTCGGTGCGGGCGAAGATAAGAGCAGTCCCTTGGCCGTGCGCCGCCAGCTTGTTCAGCCAGTCCCACGCATCGTTGCCGTGAGTTCCAGGTGGGCACATGCCGGGGCACGGCTCATCTTTCTTGGTTTTGTAAGGCGGGTTGAGCCATATGCGCCCGTGCCAGTCGGACATCATTCCGCATCTTGGTTGGATGATGTGGCGTTTCGCTGTTGCCCAACCAGGAGCCGCACAAGGATCGAGGTCAAACTCTCCGAGGGCCGAAACAACGTGTGGCGGGGTAAGCCAAGTCACCGTGTCAGCTCGTGCTGAATGGTGGGAACCCATTGCTCCTGCCATTAGTAAATCTCCGGGTCGAGGTAGTGGTTGATGCGTTCGGTTGCGGGCAGGTTGCTGGTGAGTTGTTGGTAGGTGGCGATCATTGCGGCGCTAGTGGTTTCGAAGGTTTGCGCGGCTTCGAGGATCGCGGCGTGCCATACCGGGTCTGGGTGTACGCGGCGTGTCCAGAGGGGCATTCCGCCGCTGTAGGAAATGAAGTCGAGCCAGTCACGGCCTGAGACGAGCAACCCGGTTTGGATTTGGGCCATGTGCTCTAGCGGGACTTCGCCGGCCAGGATGGTGGCGAGGTGTTTTTTGGGTTTGGGGGCTTTGATTTCGATGAGCCCGTCATCGCCCACTAGGCCGTCTGGGGAGTATCCGATGCTTCCCCAGTCGTATTCGCGGACCATGAACCCGACTTCGCGTGCGGGGGCGTGGTGTTCGCTGTATTTGTCGCGGGCGTAGGGCTCATCCAACGTGCCGCGTTCCATGTCACGGGACATGGGAGTTGGGTCCACGTAGCCGGTGATGCGCTCGGAAACGAGGGTGAGAGTGAGGTTGCGGGTGTATTCGTTGGCCGTGGTTTTCAGGACCGGGGGCAGCGCGTTGGCTGCGTAGGTGCGTTCGTCGTGAACGGTCTTGATAGGGGTGGGAACCTTGCGGGCGGTGCTGATGCACGCGGACCCTGCTGGAGATTCGCAGCGGGGGCAGTCCAGGGTGAGCGCATCCGGGGTTCCTTGGGTGATGAATTGCCCGGTGACGGATGCTGTGAGGATGCCGCAGCGTGCTTGCAACCATTCGTCTGATCCTTGGATGAGGTTGTTGTATACGCGGAGGTTGCCGGGTTGTTGTTGCTGGTGTTCGGTGATCGCGGCTGTCATAGCTACTCGATGTCTCCTTGCTCAAGGGGTTGTGTGTTTGGTTGGCAGTCGCATGAGGGGTTGCCGCATTGTTGGAAGGTTTGGGGTTGTGCCCAGTCGCCGGTTTGGTCCGGGTCCAACGGGTCAGGCAGGCGGGTCATTGTTGGACCGCCGCATGTAGCCGTGCGTGGTCTACGAACTCTTGAGCCGCCTGCGCCTCGGTGTACTTGTATCGAAATGGCAGGGATGTACCGGTGCCGCATGAGCACTTCCAGATCCATCCGCTTACGTAGTCCTGCGGCGTGCTACCGAAGAACTGTTCAAACAGGACGTACTTGAGTTTGTGCTGACCGTCCCAGGCTGGTTGTTGTGGCTTCTTGCGCTTGAACCACTTCCAGATGCTCATGCTGCGTCTCCGAGGATCATGGCGGTGAGGTCGTCAGCGCCGTGGCGGTTGAGGTAGCGGGCTTCGGCTCGGCGTTCGTGCTCGGTGACGTTGACGTGGTTCATGAGTTGTTCACGGTTGAAAACGGATGCGTTGTGGATGAGGTCATTCGCGGGAACAGGGGTGAGGTGACGTGACATGGCGGGTTTTCCTTACTTAGTGATGGGGCGTTGGTAGTAGTGGGTTGCTTTCCCGCTGTGCCGTCTGCCGGGTATGCCGTGTTGAATGTGTTCGCAGGCTTGTTGCTCGCACTCGCCAACCAACAACTCAAGGTCCGTCTCAGTTTCGATCCCTGCTTGGACGGTCATCGCATGATCCCGAAGGCCGCGGCGATGGGGATGATGCAAAGCGGCATGATGATGAGGATGAGGATGCCGGCGCCGATTTCTTTGAGGGTGTCGAGTGCGTCGAAGTTCCAGCGGATCGGTTCACGGTCCCGGCTCATTGTTGCGCCTTGCTATAGTCACCAGCGGCGAAATTGAGTGCGACGCTGTACGCCTCGGAGAGCGACAGTTCGCCTTTGATTTGGAAGTTGCCGCTAGGGTCGTAGGCTCGTGCACACCAGACGCCGTGGCGCTTCACGACTGTAGGTTTCAGCGGGTTGGTTCGGTGAATTTGCAGGTTGCTCATTGGTCTTCTCCTTTGCGCCTGGAATCGGCGTCGTCTTCGTACTTGGCTTGTTGTTGGGCTTCGGTTTCTTCGCGGCCTGCGTAGTAGGACCAGTCACGCGGCTCGCGGTAGAAGCGGGTCATGCGAGGCCCAGCCGGGCAGCGATCTGGTCAGCGGCCTTGGTCCAAAGCTCTTGACCCTCTTTGTTCAGCTCGTTGTTTTTCCACGACTCCCATTGCCCCTTTTCGAAGGCGATGAGGTTGGCTGTGCGCTGCTCGTAGGCAAGTGCGAGCGTGGCTTCTGCTTGAGCCCGTGCTACTTCGTTGGGGGTTCCGTTGCGCAGTCGGCTCTTGGCTTGGTCGAGGTGTGTGTTGCTCACAGTTTCTCCATTTGGTATGCGCCGACGATTTGGCTGATGTTCATGAGGACATCGACTGGTGTGGATTGGCCGCGCATGAACACGTCTATTTGTTGTTGGATGTTCGCCATGGCCCGGATCGCGGCGGCTGCTTCGTTCTGGCTCATGCTGCCTGCCCCGCTGCCAGCACGTAGTCGTCGCGTGTGAGGCGGTGTTTGCCGGTCCCTGGGTGGATGGTTCCTTGGGTGATGTAGCCCTTGTACTCGTCCGCGAAGTTCTCCAACTTGAACGGAGTTGAGTGTCTACCGAAGACATGACCTGTCTTGAAGTATTCGGACATGATGTGCGCGTTGGTGATCATGCTGCGACCGCCGTAACCGTGGTGACCGCGCCGTTCTCGGTGATGGTGACGTTGCCGCGGTAGTTGGTGCGTTCGGCGGCTTCTTGTTGCAGGCCCGGCAAGATGCTGGGGGTTGCGGCGGATGTCTGAGGTGAGTACCGAAAAACTGTGCTTGCTCATGCTGTTGCCTCCGTCGAGTCGAGCCAGTTGATGAGCTTGTTCAGGCCGTTGTCACAGTAGGAGCCTTGAAGCTCTACCGTGTGTTCACCAACCGTGATGGTGTGGTTGTAGTCGTTCTCTTGCGTGTATTCGGAGTAGCCGCCGCTGACAACTTCTTCGGTGATCATCACCGGCACGTGGCTTTCGACTCCGAGGCGTTCGCGGATCTTATTAGCGAGGTCGCCAGTGATCAGTGACTTGCTGTAGCGAGTTGGGTAGGGCCACTCGTCGGCGCCGCGTCCGTCTTCCGGGGCGTCTTGCCATTCGTGAATGATCGTGCTGCTAGTGCTCATGTGCTCATTTCCTTTTCGGGATCCGGGGCGCCCTCTTAGGCGTCTCGGGTTGGGGTTGTTGGTGATAGATCGCTTTGATAGCTGCGATGTCTTCGGCTGAGAACCTGATTTCTGAACCGAACTTGTGATGGGGCCAGTTGTCGCGTTTCTTGAGTCGGAAGATCGTTGACCGCGAAACCTTGAGAATCGCGGAGAGTTCTTCGAGGGTGTAGAGCACATCGCTCACGCCGCGAACGGCAACCCTTGTTGCTGCATCTCAGGGTCAGGGCGCTTGATCGCGATTGGGCTGACTCCGAGGTATCGGGCGATCTGGTAGAGGACCGCGTTGGTGAGGTGCTTTTCGCCGTTGCAGAGCTGGGTGATGTAGCCCCTAGATACGCCGCGGGGTGCGCGTGCTGTGCGTACCTGCCCGGCGAGTTCTGCGTGTGTGATTGGGCGGCGGATGAGGAACCCTTCTTCGGTTTCCTCGGTGCGGAACAGGAGTGCCTTGAGGGTTTCTCCTACTCGGACGTCTTCGGGGTCTGTGGTTTTGGGGGCCTCCCGAATGCCCCACTGTGCTTCGCTCATGGAAGTATCTTGTAGTACCGCGAAGTATCCTGTCAACCCCATCCGAAGTATCTCGAAGTAACTTGAGGCAGAAAACCGCGCCAATTAAAGGAAGTAGGCCCAAAACTAGAAGGTATATTCGACCCCGATTTGACCGCGAGAAACCAAGAAACTTCGCCTAAGCTACTCCGGGTACTTGTTGTGGATACCTCGCTTCTTTTGCGAACGTTCTGGGAGTGGAACCGAGTACTTGGATGAGCGAAAACGAGTACTTACGGGTATCCACAATGAGCACATTCGGGTACTTCCGAGTGTTGATTACCGTGATTAGTAGGGGGACATTGATTCGTATGAGCATCGTTTTAGAAACCGGAGAAGCTATGGAGCAGGGTAGGCAGTACGGCGAGGAAGCAATGTTGCGCCGGCTGGGCCAGCTCGCACGTCAGCGCCGTGAGGAACTTGGCCTTGGTAGGGTTCCGTTTGCGCAGCAGAATGGCATGGGCTCGAACGCGACTATGCGCGATTTTGAGTTCGGGAAGATCAGGCCAACAGCGATCACGTTGCGTCGTATCGAGAAGGGTCTTCAGTGGAAGCCTGGGGTGATTGACGAGAAGCTTGAGGCTGCTGAGAAGGTCAAGGCCGAAGACGTGCGCATGGAGGATCTTGATTCGTTCGACTCCGCGCCGAAGACTGGCCTCGATCAGTACACGACTCCCGAGCTGCTGCGTGCACTGGCTGAGCGGCTAGAGACGTTGCAGGCTGGTTTGGGTGGTGCTGTGTTGCCGAAGGATCTGGGCACGAAGGATCTGTATGGCATGGCGGCGTCTGGGCATATCCCGGAGCACCTTGAGTCTGAGTACATCGACTCTGTTTCCACAGAGGATCCTGACGCGAACTAGGTCACTTGTGGCTTTAACTGTCGGAGGCAACCCTTACCCTTAATTCCAGTCGTTAGCACAGTGCTGGCAGTGGGGGTTCTAAAAGGGGTTGGGGGTTGCCTTATGGCGATTGTGTACAAGGTTCGTATGCCTGATGGGGTTCCGTCGCGCACGGATGGGGTTGATATTTACCTTGATGACCGTCTGGATGAGGTTGCGATCCGCTGTCAGATAGTTCATGAGCAGATTCATATTGAGCGGGGGCATTCGACGTTGCAGACTGAGGCGGTTGAGATGTCCGTGAGGTATGAGACAGCTAAGCGTCTGCTGCCTCTGGACATGATTGCCGGGGTTTGCAAGCAGGGCCGTTCGTTGGCTGCTGTTGCGCGTGATTTGAATGTCACTAAGCAGGTACTCATGGACCGTGCCGCGACGTTGACTGATGATCAGGCTTTGGCTGCTGGTTGCCTGGACTGTCGCTTGTGCCCTGTGATCCAAGCCCGCTACTCAGGCCACCCATCCACATACCGGGCACGCGAACTCGTAACCGCATAAACCAGCCAGAGAATACCCTGCTATACCTAGTCGGATCGGGTATGGCAGGGTATTCTTAAGGGTATGAGCACCCCTATTGCTGCCCTGTTGCAGCCCATGAAGCAACCGCTCGAAGCGGCACTATTCCACGCCCCATACCGCGTAAACGGCGGTCAAGTAGTCCAGGCCAACCATCACCCGGACATCCGCCCCTACATCCTCAGTAGCAACTCCATGCCCATCATTGCCGAGTTCATCGCAACCGCACCCAACAACCAAGCCAAATTGATTGCCGCGGTCGAGGCGGTTGAGCAACTCGCGGCGTCATGGCAGGCCCGCGGTGAACATCTCGTGAAGTCCTCCAAGTTGGTTCCAGAGGATGTGTCAGATGCGCTTGCTGACGAGGGTTGGGGAATGATTTACAACGCCCGCAACGTACGCCATGCCCTCACTTCGGCGTTGGAGTCCGCAGCATGAGCGCCCGTGTGAAGGTTGCGCGGGAGGCAGTGTTTGACGCGATGATCGAGCATGGGCCAGATGGTCATACTGACGGTCACGACAAGATCACTGCCGCCGCCCTTGATGCCGCTGACTCCGTGATGTTCAGTGAGTCCGCGATAGAACGAGCAGCAGAAGCAGTTCGTGCAGCATCACGCGAGTGGGGGATGCCCGACAACGAGGCCATATCCCAGTACTACGCCCGCGCTGTTGTTGCGGCGCTGCGGGAGGAAGCATGAGCCTGATGGAAGAACCGATGTGCAGCCAGAAGAACGCCGATGCGCCCATGGCCCGTTTTCAGGACGCACTGGGTGACTACTGCGACGCCGGAATGATCGGTGACGCTCCACGGCTTGAGGACTTCAACCAGGCTCGTTGGGGGATCGACTTCCGCGGGCTCACTGAATACGACACCGAGGAAGAAGCCCGCCGCCAGTTTGAACTAGCGCAGATGGATGTTCCGGCGCGTTTGGTTGTGAATCATGGTGAGGGGTGGGTGGTGACAGATTGACCGCGTTCGTGACCCTGTGGCTTGTGGTGGCGGCGTATCAGGTGTTTGAGGTTGTGCGGGGTGTCCGGTCGCTGCTACAAAACCCAGGCTCCAAGGTCACGTTTCATTGGTCATTCCTCGCACTCGCCCTCGCCAACGGGCTGCTGGGCGGGCTCTACATAGTGGGGGTGATCCGATGAGTGACTGCGAGCAATTAATTGAGTGCTTGTTCCGTGGCTACAAGATACTAGGCTTCGATACGGACGGCGACGGGACCGGCATGGAGATGCTCGCCCACGCTGGACTAGGCGGTAATAACCTGAGCGCATTCATCAAGATCATGGATCAGGCATTTATTGAGGCGCGCGAAGACATGGACGGTGAATCATGAAGCTCAACGCCGCAGACTTGAACCGTACGCACCTTGGCCTCATGGTGCAGATCGAAACGAACAACCTGTTCTACCGTGACATGCTGGCTGGCGTCTCGCACGAGGCTGAGCTTGTGGAGGAACGCAAGATGTTCGATGAGGTGCCAGAGTTTATCCTTGGTCGCATCAGAACAGAGCTTAGGCTAGCTCACACCGGGACAGTCAATGTTGCCGGGAATGCCAGCATTCACATCCTGGAGCCAAAAGGATACTGAAATCGGTCACCTTTTGACACGCTGAGGCCCCCTGTTTGCAGGGGGCTTTTTCGTGTGTTGACCCGCGTTGACCTTGGCAACAGTGCCCCGAATCGTGTTGCCGCAGTCAACGCGAAATGCCACGTCCTGCTACTCTCTGACACCCAAAGATACCCGGACCTACCACGAAACCGCGTAATCTAGCGTTTTAGTCAGGAGTTCGAATCTCCTTAGCTCCACACTTCCTCCCTTACCCTTCGCCGCGGCCTGGGCTAGCCTTGGCACCATGTCTTTCGTAAAGCACTTCGACCACGTCGGCATCACGGTGGCCGATCTCGACAAAGCCATCGCGTTCTTCGAAAGCCTGGGCCTCGAAGTCGAGGGCCGGATGCACATGGAGGGCGAGTTCGTTGACACCGTGATCGGCATACCGAACTCCCGCAGCGAAATAGCCACCCTGCGTGCACCCGACGGCGGTACGGGCGTGGAGCTGTCCAGCTTCACCCACCCCGACCATGAGCCGGGTTCGCCCGCAGCGATGTCCACGGAGCTGGGCCTGCGCAACGTTGCTTTCGAAGTCAATGACCTGGATGCTGCCCTGGAGCGGTTGGCGGCCGATGGGTACGGCCTGGTGGGTGGCGTGGGCCAGTATGAAGACATCTGGCGGATGACGTACGTTCGCGGTCCGGAGGGGATCATTGTTGCCCTGGCACAGCGGATCGGATAGTCCTCAAGGATGATTGTCCATCACGGTGGCCAGGTATATCGTTTGGGCTATCGTTCAGTATCGTTCGCGATGATGTGAGGTGGGCATAATGCGTGATTCATTCCCGGCAGGCGGCTTCATGGGGAACGGTTTCGACGGCATGTGGCAGGCCATGGAGGACTTCCGGTCACGGTTCGAGAAACGCAGTGGGACGCGGGCAGGGCGCGGCGAGCTGCGCACCGCCATCCTCACGCTCCTGGCTGAGCGTCCCATGCACGGCTACCAGATCATCCGCGAAATCGAGGAGCGGAGCGGAGGCAGTTGGAAGCCCAGCGCCGGCTCCGTGTACCCGACACTCCAGCTTCTGGCGGATGAAGGATTCGTCAGTGCCGAGGAGTCCAACGGACGGAAGATCTACTCCCTGACCGAAGCGGGCCGGGAGGACGTTGAGCAGGCTGAGACCTCCGGTCTTTGGAACTCCCAGGGCGAAACCCGGGGGGTCGCATCGCTGCCGAAGGCAGGAATCGACTTGGCCCAGGCAGCGGCACAGGTGGGTCGAACCGGGACGCCCAAGCAGGTGCAGGACGCCGTGACCGTGCTTGAAGAAGCCCGCCGCCGGATCTACGCGATACTCGCCCAGGACTGAAACGGGTGGCATCGGTTCGGGGAGACCGGACGGCCTACGAGGCCCGCCCGGCGGATACCCGTGCCCGCTACCGCCGCATCCTGCGGTTTGCCGCCTGGCATTTGGCCGTCACATGGTGGTTCGAACTGCTCCTACCCAGGTTCGGCCTGCGCAGGATTGCGGACCGGCACCGCGCCAGGAGAATGCGGCACTTCGCCCGGCGGTTCCATGACCTCGCCGTGGAGTTGGGCGGGCTGATGATCAAAGTGGGCCAGTTCATGTCCTCCCGGCTGGACGTGCTCCCACCCGAGATAACGTCCGAACTCGAAGGACTCCAGGACGAGGTTCCGGCCGTCCCTTTTCCTGCCATCAAAGACCTCGCAGAAGCGGAACTCGGCGCTCCTTTGGAGGCCGTTTTCGCGTCGATCGATGAAACGCCCATCGCCGCGGCCTCGTTGGGCCAGGCACACCGCGCCACGCTGCTGGCGCCGGACCGGGAAGAAACCGGCCTCAGCAACGTGGTGTTCAAGGTTCAGCGCCCGGGCATCCAGGCGATCGTCGACGTCGACCTTGCCGCCTTGCGGAGGGTGGGCGGCTGGCTGAAGCGCATCCGTATTGTTGCGGAGCGGGCAGACGTGCCGGCCCTGGTGAAGGAGTTCGCACAGACCAGCCTCGAAGAAATCGACTACCTGAACGAGGCCGCCAACGCCGAGCGTTTTGCGGTGGAGTTCGCCGAGGATGGGAGGGTGGCCGTTCCGGGGATTGTCTGGGAAAGAACGTCCCGCCGGGTCCTCACACTGGAGGACGTCACGGCCATCAAGATCACGGATGCGGAGGCGCTCCGGGCTGCCGGGATCGACCCAGCAGCCGTGGCCCCGGTCTTTGCCTCGGTGATGTTCGAGCAGCTCTTCACCAACGGCTTCTTCCATGCTGATCCCCATCCCGGCAATATCTTCGTCACCCCGGACACTGATCCTGGGGCAGAGTACCCGTGGAAGCTGACGTTCATCGACTTTGGCATGATGGGCCAGGTTCCGCCGAAGACCCGCAGTGGGCTCCGGAAGTTGCTGATCGCGGCGGCCGCCAGGGATGGCCAGGGCCTCGTTGCTGCAATCAGCGACATCGGAGTGCTGGTGCCATCGGCGGACACCCGCAAACTGGAACAGGCCATGACCCAACTGTTCGCGCGTTTTGGCGGCATGGGTTTCGCGGAACTCCGCGAAGTGGACCCGCGGGAATTCCGTGATTTCGCGGTGGAATTCGGGGACGTGGTGCGTTCCTTGCCGTTCCAGCTGCCCGAGAACTTCCTGCTCATTATCCGGGCCATGTCGCTGACCTCGGGTGTGTGCAGCTCCTTGGACGCGAGGTTCAACCTGTGGGATTCCGTGGAGCCGTACGCGGCCCGCCTGCTCAGGGATGAGCGCGGCAACGTGGTGAAGGACGCCGCTGCCCAAGTCCTGGAGACCGCGGCCGTGGCCATGTCCTTGCCGAAGCGCCTTGACGGTCTCATCACCAGGATCGACGAAGGGTCCGTGGAAGTATCCAATCCTCGGATGGAACGGCACCTGGCCCGACTGGCCAGGACCGCCCAGCGGGCCGTGGGGGCTTTGATCTTCAGCGGCGTCCTGATCGCGGGCGCTTTGGTCCGCGCTGACGATCAGGTGCTCAGCAACCTCCTGATGGTCGCCTCGCTCCTGCCGCTGCTCTACGTGCTGAAGCCCGGACGCCGCTAGGCCGGAAACCGGAATGGCGCGTCGTAAACTTGCCCTTGTGACTGACACGCCTCCCCGCCGCCTCCACGCCATGAACGTGATGACGGGACCCGTGCTTGCAGGCGTGGCACCAAAGCAGCAGTCTGTCGTAGTGGAGCACGCCGCAGCATTCGCTGCTGCCGCACAACTGCCCTTGGTGTGTGCGTTTGTGGACGTTACGGTCTATCCCTTGGATGGCACAACGGGCGGTCCCATGGCCCCGATCGATCCGGACGGAGTGGAAGGGGACGCCGGGCTCATCCCTGCGTCCCTCGAGGCCTCCATCGGGGCGCAACTGGCTGGATCCGGCGTCGACTGGTCCTTGGTGGCACTGGCCGGCGAACCGGCCCACGCACTGGCCCGGCATGCCGGGGAAATCGGCGCATCCCTGATGGTGGTCGGCTCCAGGGAACACAAACTGGGCTCGACGCTCCGCGAACTGACCGGTGGTTCCGTTGCGAGGCAGTTGCTGCACCGGCAGGATCGTCCGGTCCTGGTGGTTCCGGTGGATCCGCGGGTTCCTGACGAGCTATGACAGCAAACACCACTAAACGCCCAGTGCACCTCCACTGGGGTTTCATCGGCTTGGTGGCTGCCGGCGGTGTCTTCGGTGCCCTCGCCCGCTATGGGTTGGGACTGTTGATCCCTGCACCCGGCGCGTGGCCGCTGCCAACGTTGCTTATCAATCTGACGGGTGCGTTGGCGCTCGGTGCGTTACTGGAAGGACTCTCGCGGAGGGGGCCCGACGCCGGTCATCGCCGTGTGCTGCGCCTCGCCTTGGGCACGGGGTTCCTTGGCGCCTACACCACCTACAGCACGCTCGCCCTGGACACCGTGCACCTGCTCATGGGCGGCTGTTCCAGCGGCGCGGCCTGGTATGTGGGCTTGAGCCTGGTGGGAGGGGCAATGGCGACGACGGCCGGCATCGCCCTGGGCGCGTGGCACCACAAGCGAACGCGCGGTTCCAACGGCGGGGGTGCATCGTGACGGTGATCCTGCTTGCCCTGGCCGGTGGCATCGGCGCAGCGTCCAGGTTCGTCGTCGATGGCCTCATCCGGGGGAGGGTCCGGACTGCGCTCCCGTGGGCCACGGTGATCATCAACGTATCGGGGTCCTTGATGCTGGGCTTCATTGCGGGATTGGTAATGCGTGGGCAGGCCCCGGAATCACTGCAAATGATCCTGGGAACCGGCTTCCTGGGCGGCTACACCACGTTCAGCACCGCCAGTTTGGAGACCATCCGGCTGGTGCAAAGCGGACGCACTGGCCTCGCCTTCGTCAACGCCCTTGGATCCTTGGTGGCGAGCGTGGCCGCCGCGGGTTTGGGTGTGTGGCTGGCCTGGTTACTGCCCTGAGCGAACAGCCCGCTGGCGTCGATCCGCGACTGTAGGATCGGTGCCATGGCTAAGAAGACTTTCAATGAGTTGTTGTCCGCCCAGGTCGCCAATGAGTTCGCGGCCTCCCAGCAGTACATCGCCGTGGCTGTGTACTTCGACGGCGAAGACTTGCCCCAGTTGGCACGTCACTTCTATCGCCAGTCCCTTGAAGAACGAAACCACGCCATGATGATGGTCCAGTACATGCTGGACCGCAACGTGCACGTCGAGATTCCAGGAATCGCCCCGGTCCGCAACAACTTCACCAATGCCAAGGAACCCATTGCCCTGGCGTTGGAGCAGGAGAAGGAAGTCACCCGGAACATTGAGGACATGTTCCGCGCCGCACGTGCCGAGGGCGATGCCCTGGGTGAGCAGTTCATGCTGTGGTTCCTGAAGGAACAGGTTGAGGAAGTCGCTTCGATGACCACGCTCTTGAACATCACCGAACGAGCCGAGAACCTGTTCGACATTGAGAACTACGTTGCCCGAGAGACCGTGGGCGACGGCGGACACGACGCCGGGGCTCCGTCGGCAGCCGGCGGCGCCATCTAACATCGAACCAAAGCCGGACGGGTCCGTCGGAAGTCAGCTTCCGGCGGGCCCTTCGTTGTCTGTGTCCGCCGCGGATCGGCCCAGGAGGGAGAGCCTGCTGGCGATCCGTGCCAGGTCGACTGGCTGGACGTCGTCGGTCCCGGCCACGTCCCAGTCGAGTGGGCCGGCACCCACCAGGAACAGGGTGATGTCCTGGTCGTACAGCACGTCCACCGCATTGCTGAACCTTTGCCAGGCGGGCGCCATGGAGGCGTCGGCATGTGCCGGCGAAGGTACGTCGTCGATCACCCAGGCCTTGTAGGCATCGGCCAGGGCCAGGTAATCCGCCGTCGATGTCAGGCCAGCGAACAGGGACCCGAAGCTGACCCAGAGGAGGTCCGGATCTGCGTTCTTCACCACCACCGGCTGGGTGGTGGGCGTGAGGACCCGGCTCCGCGAGGCCGGTGGCACGAACAGTCCCAGCCGGCCCAGTTGATGGGCAGAGCCGGGGCAGATGATCCGTCCGGAGCTGAACGCCGGGGGAGCAGCGTCCAGGGAAGAACCGGCCACAGGGTACCGCCGGAAATCCGAGGGCCCGTTGATCACCAGGATGTCCATCATGTCCTTGACGGCTTCGATGGTGGGAAGAAAGTGATCATGCCACAGGGGATTGGGCAGCAACTCGTCAGGGGCGTAGTTGGAGGTAACCAGCAGGGGCACGTGGCGTTGCGCGGCGGTGCGCAGCAGACGAGCCATGAACATCCCGTCTCCAACATCGTGGACGTGGAACTCGTCGAAGAACAGCCGTGAAGGTAGATGCTCCGCGGCGTCCTGGCCCGCGTGACCGTTGTGGGTAAAGCCCGACGCCGGCCGGTCACCGATGCGCCGAAAGCCGCCAATCGCTCAGCTGCTGCCCGCTGGCTCGGCTCGAGCGCGAAACCAGAGCGTCCGGCGTCGTGCTCTATTGCTGCCAGCAGGGCAGCGCTGACTGCCTTGGGCCTTTGGCGCTGCCAGGCCCCTGGAAGGGGTGGCGTCAAAGCCATCCCTTCCTTTTGAAGATCACGTACATCATGAGTGCCGCGCCCACCATGAGGCCCACCGCCATCGGGTAGCCGACCACCCAGTGCAATTCGGGCATGTAGTCGAAGTTCATGCCGTAGACCCCGGCCACAAACGACGGGGCGAAGAAGATTGCAGCCCAGGAGGAGATCTTCTTGACTTGCTCGTTCTGCGCTGCGCTCGCCTCGTTTTGGCGGTTGGCGGTGAGGGTGCCGTCCAGCGTGAGGGCGTTCTGAAGGAGGTCGCGGAAGGAGTTGGCCCGGGATATCACGTGCTTGACGTGGTCCTCGACGTCTCGCAGGGAGCGTTGGAGCTCAATATCCACACCGTACTTTTCAAAGCCCTTTTCGAGCAGGGTCATCATCTCCGGCAGGGGATGGATGGCGCGCTGGAACTGGATCACTTCGCGGGCGAGTTCGTAGATCCGTCGGGAGACCGTGGAGTCTCCGCTGAAGAGCTGGTCCTCGATCTCGTCGATGTCGTTTTCCAGGCCGGCCACGACGGGAGCGTAGTCGTCCACCACCTGGTCGAGGAGCGCGTAGAGCACGGCCTCGGGACCGTGGCGCAGGAGGTCCGGGCGGTCTTCCAACCGGTGCCGGACCCGCGCTACGCCCGCTGTTTCCGCGTGGCGGATGGTGACCACGAAATTGGGGCCGGTGAAGACGTGGAGTTCGCCGAACTCCACGGTTTCGGTTTCGTCCAGGTACCTCGCGGGCCGCAGGACGGTGAAGAGGTTGTTGTCGTACCGTTCCAGCTTGGGCCGCTGGTGGGCGGAGACAGCGTCTTCGACGGCGAGTTCGTGGAGGCCGAACTCCGCGGCGACGCCTGCCATTTCCTCTTGCGTGGGCCGGTACAACCCAATCCAGGCCATGCCTCCGTGCCTGGCAAGTGTCTCGAATGTTTGCTCCAGGCTCTCCGGAGTGGCGGTGCGTACGCCGTCTACGTAGACGGCGTTATCGATGATGGTCACGGGCAGAAGGCTACTGTATGGCTCCGATGATGGCGCCCGCGATTGCGAGTGCCACTACGTCGTGGCCAGAGTCGATCACTGTGACTGCCGTGGGCCGGCCGGCGAAGCCGTTGTGGATCACGTGGCCGCCGGCCCGGAAGACCAAGGCAATGATGATGCCGAAGAAGGCGCCCGCCCAGAAGGTGTTGAGGTCCAGTGCACTGATCAGGACTGCGAGGAGGATGCTGGTCAGGGCGGAGGCAAGCATCATGGGGACCCAGATGCCCACGCCGCCGTCAATGTTCTTGAGGTCTTCTTCTGTCTTGCCGATGGCCTGCATCCATCGCTTGCCCAGGACGGATGGCATGTACCAGACGAACCCCACAACCATGCTGGAAACGAATGCCAGCAGCACGGCCAGCCAGTTGATCTGTGAAATGTGTGAA
Source organism: Paenarthrobacter sp. NPDC018779 (assembly GCF_044391085.1). Classification (NCBI taxonomy): domain Bacteria; kingdom Bacillati; phylum Actinomycetota; class Actinomycetes; order Micrococcales; family Micrococcaceae; genus Paenarthrobacter; species Paenarthrobacter sp. NPDC018779. The sequence goes on from NZ_JBIRZS010000002.1 coordinate 102,412, forward strand.
AGCCAATCCATGCTAAAAATCCTAGGACCCTGGAAGGGGGTTGGAGTGCTCCTGCTTGCTGCGTGTTGACGTGGCCGTCATCCGGCTGATCAATGGCTCGGTCCGGTAGGGGATATGCGTATGGAGGGCAAGCACCGTCTCGGTCCGGATCACGCCCTTGGTCTTGAGCACCGAGCGTAGGGCCGACTGGAGATTGTGGGTGTCCGTAGCCACGACGCGGCACCACAGATCGCCGCGACCGGAGATCTCGTGCACTTCCAGGACCTGGGGGATCAGGCGGAGTGCGCCGATAACGCCGTCGAGCTCGCGGTGGGTGACCTCGATGGTCACGAAGGCCACCACGTCGTAGCCCACCTTCTCCAAGTCGACTTCCCGGCCGGCGGCCTGCAGGACCCCTGAACGCAGAAGGCGCTTGACTCGGCTTTGCGCAGTGTTCCTGGCGATGCCCAGCGAATCACTGAGTTCGGCGATCTGGACCCGAGGGTCCCTGATGAGTTCGAGCAGGATTTTCAGGTCCAGCGGGTCAAGACTGTTCATATGGTCACTCCGGCTCATTTAGGCGAGGCATCTTTGCATATTTCGCTCAATCCTGTCATGGATTCGATGCGTTGCGCTCAGTAATAGGCCATTCTGTTGCCACCAATACATGCCTCGCCAGCTGTCCCACAAGGACCCGCCGGCACGGCACTTGATCGAAGGCACGGAAATGACTGTCTTGAGTGAACTCCGCATGCGTCCGGCCACCGCCGGGCGATGGGGATGGGATGCCAGTACCACTGCGCGGCTGGTCCTCGCGGGCGTAGTGATCTTCTCGTTGCTGGTTGGTGCCAACCTCGCAACGCCGTTGTATCCCTTGCTGCAGGCCCGCTTGGGTTTGTCATCGCTGGATGTCACCGTGGCCTTTTCCAGTTACGTCCTCGCCCTGGTGGCTGTCCTGGTCCTGGCCGGCCATTGGTCGGACCACATCGGCCGTCGGGCCGCCCTGGTCCTGGCTGTCCTGGTGGGCTTGGCAGGCGGGGCTGTCTTTGCCGCTGCGGACAGCCTCCTGATGTTGTCTGCCGGCCGTGCCCTCCAAGGCGTGGCCGTGGGCCTTGCTACGGGTGCAAGCTCTGCCGCGTTGCGGGAACTGTTGCCGCACAGGCCGGACTGGGCTTCGCGCTTCACGCTTTTGTCCTCCGCTGGAGGCGTCGCTGCGGGTCCTGTGATCGGCGGCTTGCTATCCCTCCTCCCGGACCCCACGCGTACCCCGTATTATGTCCACGCCGGAATCCTCCTGGCGGCGCTGGTGCCGCTGTGGCTCCTGAAGGCCCGGCCCGCTATTGCGCCGGCTGCGGGAAAGCCGGCGTTCAAAGTGCTCGCCCCGCGGCGTCCGGCGGTTTCACGGAGTGCACGCGGTGCCTTCTGGATGGCCTCGGCTGTTGGCTTCCTGAGCTTTGCGGTCTTTGGGTTCTGCCTGTCGTTGGCACCTGGTTACTTCGCGTCCGTGGTCCATGCTGATTCCCGGCCGCTGATTGGGCTCCTTGCGGGCTTGACGTTGGGCGCTTCAGCCTTGAGCCAACTGTTGGGCACCCGCGGAAGGTACCAGGTCCCTGTTGCCTTGGCCGTCCTTGGCGTATCAGTGGTCCTGGTGGGCGCTGCCGCTGCGTGGTCCAGCCCGGCGCTGCTGGTCGCTGCCAGCATCACGGCGGGAGCCGGACAGGGTGTGGCCTTCCGCGAGGTCTTCAACGAGGTTGCAGGGAAAGTGGAAGCGGCCCGCCATGCGCAGGTCATCAGCACGGTCTACGTCATCATGTACCTGGGAAGCGCCGTCCCGGTGATGGGGCTGGGACTTGCCGTTGCGGCGGTGGGGCTACAGGCCGCCGTCGTGGGTTTCACTGTCTTGTGCGGAGTGGCAGCGCTGGCGCTCGCGGGCGTGGCGATGCGGGCAGCGCGCGCCTGAGCGGTTCCGTTGCTACTCGGGAAGCGGTCCCCGGTTCCCCGGGATGTGCTGGAACACCATGGTGGTTTCCGTGTGGCCCACCACTGGGTCCGTGGCCAGGTTGTCCAGGAGCCAGTTGCGGAGGTCGTCCGTATTGGCGACGGCGATGTGCAGCAGATAGTCGACGGAACCTGTGGTGTGGAACGTGGAAATCACGGCCGGCAACTTGGGGACACGGGCCGTGAAACGGTCGATCTGGTCGCGGTCGTGGGCGCGCAGGCGGACGGCGATCAGGGCCTGTACTGAGCGGCCAATCGCGGGCAGGCTCAACACGGCTTCGAAGCCCTCAATGATGCCGCGCTCGGAGAGTGCCCTGGTGCGCATGAGGGCTGTGGAAGGAGCAATGCCCACCAGTTCGGCGAGTTGTTTGTTGGAGATCCGGGCGTCGTCCACCAGCGCTGCGAGGATCCGTTCGTCGATGGCATCCAGTGGCTCTGCATTGCCCGATGTGGATCGAACATTCTTCGGGGTGGTGCTCACGGATCCTCCTGAAATTGCCGTCCACCCATCATAACGGTGAATTCCCTGCGATCTAGGCTGCCTTCACCTTCCGGGCGCTCCTGTTGGAGAGCCGCTGGAGGGGTTCGCTCAGCACCATCAGGACCAGGGGAAGGTTGCCGAGGTCCGGGGCGATCAGGGCTACCACGAGCGCAACCAGGAAGAGGGCGGAGACAATTGCGCCCGCCCGTAGGCCGGAAGCGGCCTCGACGTCGTCCAACGTGTGCAGGTCCGGGTGGTGGCGGAGGTAGAGCCGTGCCCCGAGCAGCGTCAGGCTGGTAGCCAGGAGGGTGCCGATGTACACCAAGGGCTGGGCCCAATCGGCGCGCATTTGCGTTGACAGGGCGGTTGCCACGGGCATGCACACGATGGTGAACATCCACGCCACGGTCCACCACAGCAAACCGGAATCGATCCGGCGGACGCTCCGGAACAGCCGGTGGTGGTGCACCCAGAACACGGCGATGAGGAGGAAGCTCAACGCGAAGCCGAGCAGCAAATAGCGTTCATGCTCAAACCATGCGGCCGTGGTGCCTTCCTCATCGGCAAGGTCGCCAACGCTCTCCATGAGCGGCAGGATCAGCAACGTCAGTGCGATGGCCACCACGGCATCCGTAAACGCCTGCAATCTTTCGGGTGAGGAAAGTTCCCGGGGCCTTGTGACCTGTGCCATGCCTCCGATTGTAGGTGGTGGGTGGCGGTTCTCAGCCTGTTGCGCCGGACCTGCCATGGATTGCGGCGGTGACTGCCGCCGTCGTAAGTCCCAAGGCGATGACGCCCAGTGCCAGGGCAGTCCAACCGTAGGCCTGGAAGGCGAGTCCGCCCGCCCAGCCGATCACGCTGGAGCCCAGGTAGTAGGACAGGTTGTACAGCGAAGCCGCCTGGGCCCGCCCCGTAGTGGCGATGGCACCTGTCCACCCCGATCCGACACTGTGCGCTGCGAAGAATCCGCCGGTGAAGACCACCAGGCCCGCCAGCGTGGCAGCGAGGTTGTCCAGGAGGGTGAATGCAAGTCCCGCGGACATGATGGCGATTCCGGCGAGGAGGACGTTCCGCCGTCCAAAGCGGGTGGTCAGTCCGGCCGCCCAGCGCGAGCTCACTGTCCCGGACAGGTACGCCAGGAAGATCAGGCTCACCAAGGTGGCGGGCAGGCCGAACGGCTCGGCGTGGAGCCTGAAGCCGAGGTAGTTGTACACGGCCACGAATCCTCCCATGAGCAGGAACGCCTGCAGATAAAGGGAGAAGAGCCGCGGATTGAGGGCATGACCGCGAAGGGTCCGCAGGGCGCCCTTGAAGCCTTGGACCGGGGCCGGCCTGAATCTGCGCTGCTTGGGGACGAGGACCAGGAACAGGATGGCGGACACTGTGGCGAGCACCGAAACGGCCAGCGCGGCGGCCCGCCATCCCCACGCCTCGCCAACAGGTCCGGCTACGAGGCGCCCGGCCAGGCCGCCCAACGTAGTGCCGGCCACGTAGCTGCCTGCAGCCAGCGCAGTGTGGATTTTGGTGACTTCCTCATTGAGGTAGGCGATGGCGATGGCCGGAATTCCGCCAAGTGCCATGCCTTCCAGGGCACGCAGGCCCAGCAGTACCGGAACGGTGGGTGCCAGCGGAACCAGCAGGCCCAGGACCGTAGCGGCCCCGATACCGAAGGCCATGGCGCGGACCCGCCCAATCCGGTCCGCGACGAAGGACCAGGGCAGCACGGTGACCGCGAGGCCGATGGTGGCAAGGGAGATGCTGAGGGCAGCATCGGCGGCTGAGATATGCAGGTCTGCCGCCATGAGGGGAAGGACTGCCTGGGTGGAGTAGAGCTGGGCAAACGTAGCCACTCCGGCCAGGGCCAAGGCGGCAAGGACCCGACGATAGCCGTTGGATCCTTTGGCGTGTCCGTCCCAGGTGTGGGGCGAAGCTGCTGCTGTATTGGTCACCCGGCCAGATTAGGCTTGGTGCAACTGCGCGTTCCAATGCATGATTTGCTGATAACTCATGCAATTTCGCATCAATGACGCTGGAGAGAACCATGGAGCCGGACCACCAGCAACTGATCCAGCTGCTGCCGCTGTTACCCGTCCTGGCCGAGTTGGGGCGAACCGAACATATGACGGAGACCGCCGAACTCCTTGGTGTTCCGCAATCCACGGTGAGCCGGGCCGTGGCCCGGGCCAGCGCCATCGTCGGGATGGACCTGCTGGTCCGCGACGGCAGGGGAATCCGGCTGACGCCCGCCGCCAAGACGCTCTTGCCTTACATCGAAGCCGCCCTCGAGGACTTCCAAGCCGGCCTGGACAGGGTCAGGCACGAGTCGGACGTGGTGCGAGGCAAGATCGGCGTCTCGTTCCAGCACACGTTCGGCGAGGCCACGTTGCCGCTGCTCATCAGCGCGTTCCGGGCACAGCACCCGAACACCGTTTTTGAGCTGCGGCAAGGCCCGCGGGACGACTGCCTTCAGGAACTGGCAAGGGGCGACGCCGACTTTGCGCTCACCGCGCCCATCGCTCCGGAAGGCAAAGGCATCCGTTCCTTTGCCCTTTACCGCGAGCCGTTGAGGGTGGTGCTCCATTACCGGCACCCCCTGGCAGGACGTACCAGCCTCCACCTTTCCCAGCTTCGCCATGAACCCTACGTCACCCTTCCCGAGGGCGTGGGCCTCCGGGCACTCGGCGAGGCACTGCTCCGGGAGGCCGGCTACCGGCCACGGATCGCCTTCGAAGTGCAGGAGTCCACCACTGTCCGCGGCCTGGTTTCGGCCGGTTTGGGATACAGCATCCTGCCTCCCGCCGGACCCGGCTATGGCACCGGGCAGTTCCTCCCGGAGGCGGAACTGGGGCTGGTGGAGGTGCCCATCGAATCCGATCTGGCCTTCCGTCAGATCGGTTTGGCCTGGAGGGAACGGAGTTTCGAACCAGAGGCGGTGCGGCGTTTCAGGGAACTGGTGGTCAACCGGGGCGGGGAGCTGTTGGCCGAACTGGTCAGAGCCCGTTCAGGAACTCCTTGACCACTGAGGAAGCCGACCCGGTACGCGCCGACCGCCATGCCTCACCCGCCCACAGATTGACCCGGTGAGGATCTGCCGCGGCGGACGCAGCGGCCCGGATGGGTGCCGTCAAATGGTGGATGGCAGGGTAGCCTTCGGGAGCATTCTGGTGATCAGTGACAAAATGGTTGACCAGGGAGCGGGCCCAGCGTCCGGTAAACGCGCGGGTCATGGCTGTCTCGGTGAAGACCGGATCGCCCAAGGCGTCCTTGTGCACCTGCCTGGCTCCGCTCTCGTCCGTGCGCACCAACGCGGTACCCACCTGGGCAGCGTCGGCCCCGGCCGCCAGGACGTCGCGCAGCACGGCGCCGTCACTGATCGAACCTGCCGCAATCAGCGGAAGCCCGACGGCGGCACGCACCTGGGCGAGCAGCCCCGCCGTCGTGCTTTCAGCCCGGGGCCCACCGCTGGTGAGGAAGGCGGCCGTGTGTCCGCCAGCCGTGTGGTGCTGAACCGCGATGGCGTCCGGGCCTTCCTCTGCGGCTGCCAAGGCTTCGTCAACACTCGTGACGCTGGAAATCACTGTTGTTCCGGCTCTTTGCAAGGCCTTGACCACTGCCGTGCCGGGAAGTCCAAAGGCGAAACTGACGAATTCCACGGGATCCGCCAGGAGGGCGTCGATCTTGCCGTGCCAAACGTCGTCATCGTCCAGGCGGAGGGGCGGTACGGTTATGCCGTAACGGGCCGCCTCGGCCTCGAGCTCCGCCCGATAGTCCTCAAGCCGGGCCCTTGCCTCAGCCCCGGGCGGGTGCTGGGCAGGATCCGGGACAAAGACGTTCATTCCGAAACGCAGGCCCGCACTGCGGGCGGCGGTGATTTCCGCCGTCATGGACTCGATGCTCTTGTATCCCGCAGCAAGGAAGCCCAAGCCCCCGCCATCCTGGACTGCCTTCACCAACGCAACAGTGGAGGTGCCACCGGCCATGGGTGCTGCAATGAACGGGGTATGGAACAGGGACATGCGGTTTCTCCTCCGGACGCTCCAAGCTAGTCTTTCACGGTGAACAATCTTGACTCGGACAAGCATTCCCCGTCGTCGCACGAAGCCGCGGCACCCCTGGCCGGAACAGTGATCGGCCTGGACATCGGCGGCACCAAAACGCGCGGCGTGCGTTTCGAGGACGGAACGCCTGTTCGTGACGAGAGCGCCGGAAGTTCCAACGTCCAGAACGTCACCCGGGACCAGGCCAAAGCCAACCTTGCCGAACTGTTCGCCAAGATCGGCGGCGGCAGTGTTGCCGAGGTCTACGCCGGTTCCGGCGGCATTGACACTGACGAGGACGCGCAGGCGCTCGCAGACCTGATCGCCCCGCACGTACCGGGCGCCCGCATCACGGTTGTCCACGATTCCAGGCTGCTCCTGGCAGCCGGTGGCGCAAGCACGGGCGTAGCGGTCATTGCGGGGACGGGTTCGGCTGCCTGGGGCAGGAACCAGGCCGGCGAGGAAGCCCGCGCCGGTGGCTGGGGGTACCTGTTGGGCGACGAAGGCAGCGGTTACTGGTTGGGCCGCGAGGCTGTCCGCCACAGCCTCCGCCGCATGAACCAGGGCCTTGAACCTGACGTGTTGAGCCGGGCCTTGCTGGAGTCGTGCGGGGTGGACGAACCCGGCAAGCTCATCGCCCTGTTCCATTCCCCAGAGACAGGCCGTCGATTCTGGGCGCAGCAAGCACGTTTGGTGGTGGAAGCCGCGGAGTCCGGTGACGAGACGTCCGTGTCCCTGGTGAACCAGGCGGGCAGGGATCTTGCCGACCTCGCCGCCCAGGCCGTGCGGCAGTTGGGCATCGATGGGCCCGTGATCCTTGGCAGCGGCCTGGGCATGAACGTGGTCCGGCTTCAGGAAGCTTTCAGGGGAAGGCTCGCCGAGGCGGGGATAGCCGACGTGCGGATCCTGCAGCAGGACCCGGTTTTCGGTGTTCCCCGGCTCGTGGCCGAACAGCGCGCCTGACCGGGGCAGGGCCGCAGCGCGTCAGCCACGCGTCGGCTCGGCCGCGGCTCGTCAGCCGCGGGTCGGCTCAGCCTCTGGTCCGCGGGCGTAGCTTGACCCCCGGAAGTGGCGGCGCCGGTATGCGGCCGGCCTCGGCTCCCGCATCCGGTCCGTGGCCGTGGACCAGGCCGAAGCGGGCGGTGGCGGCAGCGTCGTCGTCGAGCAATCCCTCGGCCTCCCACTCCTGGCGCGCCTGTTCCACTTCCTCGTGGGTGCGTCCCACGAAGTTCCACCACATCAGCAGGTCTTCGCCGAACGGTTCTCCGCCCAGGAGCATGAACCGGGTGTCCGGGGTGGCGTCGACCGTCAACGAGTGCCTGCCCGCACCCAGGTAGGCGAGCGGACCGGGTGCAACGGTTTCTCCGTCGATGACCAGCTGCCCGTCCAACACCAGGACGGCATGCTCAAAGTCCGCGCGCAGCGGGAGCCCAAGCGTTCCCGTGCCGGTGATGTCCGCGCCGACGATCGGGCTGAACATGGTGGCGGGGGAGCGCTGGCCGGCGAACTCGCCCACCATCACTGTGGCGGTGTAGCCCTCGCCTACGGCGACGGGAAGTTCGCGGTGCTGTTCGAAGGTTGGTTCGCGGTGCCGGTGGGCGTCGGGAAGGGCAACCCACAACTGCAGTCCGCGGGAGACCGGGACGTCTTCCGGCGAACCGACGGGCTCCGGGAGGACGGAGAACTCCGAGTGGGAGATGCCGCGGCCGGCCGTCATGATGTTGAGTTCCCCGGGTTGGACCACCACGTCGCTTCCCACGCTGTCGCGGTGCCGCACGGCTCCTTCCAGCGGCCACGTGACCGTCTGCAGGCCGCAGTGCGGATGGGGGAGCACGCTCATGGCAACCCGGTCCGGGCCGAAGCTGTCCAGGAAACACCAGGCGCCCACCGTGGGCAACCCGCGTTGCGGCAGGGTGCGGTAGACGTTCATGGCGCGAACGCCGCCCAAGGGAACCTCACGCTCAGGCCATAACTGGACGCACGGCCCCTGGCTTTCAGGAGCGGCGGGGCATACCTGCTCTGCGGGAGCAGTATCCAGATTGGTCATGTGTCATCACCTGTGCATAAATGTTGGAAATTGAGCTAATCTGTTCCGTGTGAACAACGCCCTTCTGAGCTACCGTGACGCCGTCCTCTACCGTTCGGGTGAACCGTACCGCATCCTCGCTGGAGCCATCCACTACTTCCGCGTGCACCCGGATCTCTGGCGTGACCGGCTGCGTCGGCTCAAGGCGATGGGCGCCAATACGGTGGACACCTACGTGGCGTGGAACTTCCACCAGCCTACGCGCGGGCAAGCTCCGGACTTCACCGGTTGGCGGGACCTGGGACGCTTCATTGACACTGCCTCCGAGGAAGGCCTGGAGGTCATCGTCCGGCCCGGGCCGTACATCTGCGCCGAGTGGGACAACGGTGGCTTCCCCGCCTGGCTCACTGGCATTCCGGGTATTGGCCTGCGATGCCTGGATCCTGCGTTTACTGGGGCCATAGAGGAGTGGTTCGGCCACCTGCTGCCCATCATTGCCTCCCGCCAGGCCTCCGCGGGCGGCCCCGTGGTTGCAGTCCAGATCGAGAACGAATACGGCAGCTACGGCGATGACCACGAGTACATCCGCTGGAACCGCCGCGTGCTCGAGGACGGCGGGATCACTGAGCTGCTGTTCACGGCCGACGGCGGAACAGACTATTTCCTTGATGGCGGTTCGGTTGAGGGCACCTGGGCGACGGCGACGCTCGGGAGCCGCGGTGACGAGGCCATCGAAACGTGGAAGCGACGCCGGCCGGGCGAGCCGTTCTTCAACGTTGAGTTCTGGGGTGGGTGGTTTGACCACTGGGGCGAACACCACCACCGCCGCGATGCCGCCGATGCTGCCGCCGAAGCCCGGAAAATGCTCGACGCCGGTGGGTCCTTGTGCGTGTACATGGCCCACGGTGGAACCAACTTTGGCCTCGGATCCGGCAGCAACCACGACGGCACCATGCTCCAGCCGACGGTCACGAGCTACGACTCCGATGCCCCGATCGCCGAAAACGGTGAGTTGACGCCCAAGTTCCACGCCCTTCGCAGGGAGTTCTACCGCGCACAGGGCATCGATGACCTGCCCGAACTTCCCGCTGGACTGCTGACGGCGGCTCCTGTCCTCCCGGCGCAGTCGCTGCCGTTGACGGCTGGCCGGGGTCCTTTGGACATCGCCAGGGAAGCAGCGTCGCCAGTTGCCAGCGTCAAGCCCCTCACCTTCGAGCAGCTGGGGCTCGACGGCGGCATGGTCCTTTATGCGGCCGAGGCCATCCTCCCGGGACGCCCTGATGCTCCTACGGAGAGCCGCCTCAAGATCATGGGCCTCCACGACCGTGCCTACATCTGGGTGGACGGAGCGTATGTGGGAGTCCTGGATGACCAAAACGCGGACGAGGGGCTGACCCTTACCGGAACAGGTATCCCGGCAAAGCTGGAAATCCTCGTGGAAAACCTGGGCCGCATCAACTACGGACCGTTCACGGGCCAGGGCAAGGGCATCCTGGGTGGCGTGCTCATCAACCAGCGCTACACCTTCCACTGGACCCAAACGCCGGTTTCCCTGGGCGAATGGGCAGAAGAGGACCTCGTGGGCCCTCCCCGAAGCAGCGTTCACTGCCCAGGAACCCGCAGACACCTACATTGCGCTCCCGGAATCCACCAAAGGCTTCGTCTGGCTCAACGGCTTTCTCCTGGGCAGGTACTGGAAAAAGGGACCGCAGGTAACCCTCTATGCCCCGGCGCCTTTGTTGAGGTCGGGACGCAACAGCATCCGGGTGCTGGAACTCGGCGACCCGGGTGCCGTCATCGAGCTTCGGGAGAAACCGGACCTCGGGCCGGAACAAGCTGGTCCCATCGGCGCGGCCGATCTTACGTAGCCCGGCCCGGGCAGCGAACTATGCTGGCTCAATGAGCCTGGACTTCGACACCCGCCCTGCTGCCTACGCCGTCATTATTCAGGAAGGCAAGATCCTCCTGGCGTACTGGAAGCAGGACGACAAGGAAGGATGGACCCTCCCCGGAGGAGGGCTGGACCTGGCCGAGCACCCCGTGGATGGCTGCCGCCGCGAGGTCCTGGAGGAAACAGGCTACGAGGCGCGGATCCACGGAATGCTCGGCATCGATGTGGGCCATTGGCCCAGGGAAGCCCAGCCGGACGGAACAACCCGTGACTTCCAGGCGCTGCGGCTGGTCTATGAAGCCTCCATCACTGCCGGGGAATTGACGCACGAGGTGGACGGCAGCACCACCCATGCTGCTTGGATCCCCCTTGAGGATGTGGGCAAGCTCAACCGGGTGTCGCTGGTGGATGTGGCCCTCCGCTTGGAGCGGGAACGCCCGCTGGATGGAAAGCTCGCCGCACAGGATTCCTGAAAGGGTAGCCACATCCGGCGGGCCTGAGTACGCTGGAGGTCGTTGCCGGCCGATCAACAGCCGGCCTGGATGCCGAGGAGGTGGATTTGATGACTGCCATAGTCCTGCGCGCCCCGCACAGTTCGCACAGTGCAGCGGCGCACCGTCACTCCACCATTCCTGTCCCGGCATCCGCCTGCCTCTAGCCAGGTGGCCGGGCCTCAGCAGAGGCTACCGATTGAATACTCACGCTTCATCAAGCGACACCCTTTTTCCTGCTACCAACCGTCTCCTCGTGGAGTACGGTTACAACCCCGGCGTTGCCCAACTCTTTGCGGACCATTCCTTGACGGGACCTATGGCTTCCGCCGCAGACGCTTCGCCGGGCCGGATCGTCCGACTGGACAGAAACCACGTCCTGGTCGCTTCAGGCGACGGGCTGCTGCATTTGCCCTACCCGCGCCGCGGCCTCCTCCCAGCAACGGGTGACTGGGTGTGGTTGGGGCGCAACGCGGCCGGTGAGCCGGCCGTCGTCGGGGTTCTGCCGCGCCGTTCCGCACTGAGCCGCAAGCGCGCTTTTGAGTCCTCCTCGGAGGAACAGATCCTCGGTGCGAACATCGACATCGTGGCCGTGGTGGTTCCCATGGACCGGCCGCTGACCCACAACCGCCTGGAAAGGACGCTCGTGGCCGCCTGGGATTCCGGTGCCACACCCCTGGTGGTCATCACCAAGGCCGACCTCGCAAACCTGGCGGACGATGTTGTGGGCGAGGTCATCCACCAAGCAGCCGGAGTGGAAGTGGTCACGACGTCCGCCGAACACGGCGACGGCCTGGATGAACTCCTCCGCCACATCCCGCAAGGGTCAACCTTGGTGATGCTTGGCCCCTCCGGTGCAGGCAAGTCCACCCTGATCAACGCCCTGGTGGGTCGCGGAGTCCAGGAAACCGGCGCGGTTCGTGCCGGCGATGGCAAGGGCAGGCACACCACCACGTCCCGCGAGCTGGTTCCGTTGCCGGGCGGCGCGGTCCTGATGGACACGCCGGGCGTCCGTGGCTTCGGCCTCTTCGACGCGGATGACGGCATGGACGAAATGTTCGGCGACCTTGAAGAACTCTTTGGGCGATGCAGGTTCGCCGACTGCTCCCACCAGGCTGAGCCGGGGTGCGCCGTGCTGGAAGCCTTGGCCAACGAATCATTGGACCAGCGCCGGTGGGCCAGCTACCTCAAGCTCCAGCGGGAGCTCGCTGCACTGAACCGGAAACACGATGCAGCCGCGCGTCGTGCTTACCAGCGCGAGTGGCACCAGAAGGTGGTTTCCGCCGAACGCGGACAACGGGCGTCCGAGCGATACCGCCACGATGCCGCCGAGGAAAGGAGCGGAAGGAACCCCAAACGCCGGAAACGGTGAACATTGCCGATTCATTACGGAATACGTGGCGTCGCTGACATCGCTTGGCCCGCTGGCTACGCTGGGTGAAGATCGGCTTTACAGCCTCAGTAAGCGTGCTTATGATCAATTGGCTCTACCGTCCGAGGATGTCGAAATTACAGATAGGTAAGCCCAGGTATGGCCGAAGCCATGATTGAGTTCCAGAGCGTGACCAAGCAGTACCAGGGGGGACAACCGGCGGTTGACGCTCTGAGCATGTCCATCGACAAGGGTGCCATTACGGTCTTTGTCGGTCCCTCGGGCTGCGGCAAGACCACGTCATTGCGCATGATCAACCGTATGGTTGAGCCCAGCGCGGGCACCATCACCGTCAACGGCGAGGATGTGTCAAAGGTCCCGGCCGCCCAGTTGCGCCGGTCCATGGGGTACGTCATGCAGTCCGCAGGGTTGCTCCCGCACCGGTCCGTGCTGGACAACATTGCCACCGTGCCGCGGCTGAACGGCGTCCCGAAAGCGGCTGCGCGGAAGCGCGCGGCGGAACTGCTCGACGTCGTCGGGCTGGCTTCCGGGCTCGGCAAGCGGTACCCGTCGCAACTCTCCGGCGGCCAACAGCAACGCGTCGGCGTGGCGCGTGCGCTCGCGGCCGATCCACCGGTGCTGCTCATGGACGAGCCCTTCAGCGCGGTGGATCCCGTCGTCCGCGACGAACTGCAGCAGGAACTGCTGCGCCTCCAGCGCGAGTTGGCCAAGACCATCGTGTTCGTGACCCACGACATCGACGAGGCAACGGTGCTGGGCGACAAGGTAGCGGTCTTTGCCGTGGGCGGGAAGCTCGCCCAATACGCGGCTCCGGAGGAGATCCTGCGGGCGCCGGCCAACGACTTCGTAGCCTCCTTTGTTGGCCGTGACCGGGGCTTCCGGCACCTGGCGTTCAACGCCGCCGACTCGGTGCAGCTTCATCCCGTCACCATGGTGGGAGCCTCGGACGGGCATCACGCGGGCAGGGACTCGGGGGAGTGGGCGCTGGTTGTGGACCAGGAGTCCAGGCCGCTCGGGTGGTCCTCGCCGCGGGACGGTGCCGGAATCATCCCCGGCGGATCACTCTTCCGCAAGGGGGACACCTTGCGGCGGGCGCTGGACGCTGCGTTGTCCTCCCCGTCAGGGCTTGGCGTGGCCGTGGACGACGACGGCAGGGTTGCCGGCGTCTTGAAGGCGCCGGAAGTCCTTGCCCTCATCGAGGAAGTCCGCCGCCGCAGGGAGGACGCCCCCTGATGGAGTGGTTCCTGGCGAACACGGGCATGGTGTTTGGCTTGGCGGGACAGCATCTGGTCCTGGCCGTCATTCCCATGCTCCTGGGGCTTCTGATTTCAATTCCCCTGGCACAGTTGGCACGCCGTAACGGCACCCTGCGGTCGGTGGTGGCCACGGCGACTTCCCTGCTCTACACCATTCCCTCACTGGCCCTGTTCATCATTCTTCCCACCATCCTGGGCACCCGGATCCTGGACCCCCTGAACGTGGTGGTGGCGCTGACGATCTACGCCGTAGCCCTGCTGGTCCGCGCAGCAATGGACGCGTTCGACTCCGTGGACAACGATCTTCGGAACGCAGCCGTGGCCATGGGCTTCAAGCCCCTGAACAGGTTCTTCCAGGTGGATCTGCCTTTGTCCCTCCCGGTGCTTTTTGCCGGGCTCCGCGTTGTCTCGGTCAGCAACATCTCACTGGTCAGCGTCGCGGCGCTGCTGGGTGTGGGCAACCTTGGCATGCTGTTCACGGACGGCTTGCAGCGCACCTTCGTCACGGAGGTAGTAGTGGGCATCATCGCCATCCTGGTGCTCGCGCTGCTGATGGACGCCGTGCTCGTGGTGCTGGAGCGGATCCTGACGCCATGGACCCGGGCCGCGGGGGGCAGCGGCCAAGCCAGCACCACGGCGATCGTCACCGAACCCAAGTCTGGGCCGGCACCGCAGGCATCCCCACGACCGGATCCGGGGGCATCGGCATGAGCAACATCTTCACGGACACCATCGCCTGGCTGATCGATCCTTTGCACTGGTCCGGCAGCGGTGGAATTCCTGCGCGTTTATCCGAACACTTGCAATACAGCGGCTTGGTGCTGGTCATCGCCGCGGCCATAGCCATTCCCGTTGGGCTCTACATTGGCCACACAGGCCGGGGCAGGGTGGTTGCGGTTGCCCTGGCCGGCGCCCTCCGTGCCCTGCCCACGCTCGGCTTGCTGGTGCTCTTCGCGCTCTTGGCGGGCAGCGGCCTCATGCCACCGGTCTGGGCCCTCGTGATCCTCACCGTTCCACCGCTCCTGGCAGGCACCTACGCAGGTATCTCCAGCGTCGATTCCACGGTGGTGGACGGCGCCCGGGCCGTGGGCATGACGGAGATGCAGATCCTGTTCCGCGTGGAGTTGCCCAACGGCCTGCAAGTGATGTTCGGCGGAATCCGGACGGCAGTGCTGCAAGTCATCGCCACAGTTTCGGTAGTTGCCTACCTGCCGTTGGGCGGGTTGGGCCGCTACCTCTTTGACGGACTGGTCCTCCAAGACTTTCCCCGCATGCTCGGCGGTTCCCTGTTGATCGCGGCCCTGGCGATCGCCGTCGACCTTGTCCTCGCCGCCATCCAGCGCCTGGTGCTGTCACCCGGCCTGGCCCCTGACTCCCGCGGACGCCAGAAGGCGTCCGACGGTCACCAAACCACAGCTCCCTCCGGGGCTGCCGTTCAAGGAGGTACACCATGAAAAACCCCGTCCCCATGACCCTTACGCGCCGTGGTCTCGGCGGCCTGGCAGCCGGCCTCGGTGTGGCGCTCGCGCTGAGCGCCTGTGGTGGCAGCCCCCTGGCAACACCTTCGACGTCGGCAGCCAGTGGATCAGCCGGCGGATCGTTGGTGGTAGGTTCGGCCGACTTCCCGGAAAGCCAGGTCATCGCCGAAATCTACGCCGGTGCCCTCAACGCGGCCGGAATCACGGCCACCACCAAGCCGAATATTGGGTCCCGCGAAATCTACTTCAAGGCGGTCCAGGACGGCTCGGTAGACCTCGTCCCGGACTACTCCGGCAACCTCCTGTCCTACCTGAACGCCGATGCCACGGAAGTCTCGGCCGATGACGTGTACAAGGCGTTGCCGGGCAAGCTTCCCGAGGGCCTGGGTGTGCTGGACGCAGCCAAGGCCGAGGACAAGGATGCCATGGTGGTCACCAAAGCCACGGCAGAGAAGTACCAGCTGAAGTCCATTGAAGACCTGGCCAAGGTGTGCAAGGACTTCACCATGGCCGCCCCGGCCACCTTCGAGACCCGCTCCTACGGTTTCCCGGGCTTGAAGAAGAACTACAACTGCGAGCTCAAGGGGCTGCAGCCCTTCAGTGACGGTGGTGGCAACCTGACCCTGCAGGCCCTGCTCGAGGACAAGGTCCAGGTGGCCGATATCTACACCACCACGCCGTCCATCGTTGACAACGACCTCGTGGTCCTCGAAGACCCCAAGAACAACTTCAAGGCCCAGCAGGTCCTGCCGCTCTACAACAAGTCCAAGATGACGGACAAGGCCAAGGACGCCCTCAATAACGTGTCCAAGATCCTCACCACCGAGGACCTCATCAACCTGAACCGTTCGGTGAGCGGCGACCAGAAGCAAAGCGCCAAGGACGCAGCCGCCGCTTGGCTTAAGGACAAGGGCATCGTCAAGTAACAGCTGACAAAAACCGCTTACGACGGCGGTGACGGACCCCCGCGGGTCCGTCACCGCCGTCGTGGTTTCTGTGAGGGACGTCTCAACGGAAGTCCATGACCGCTATGGCATATTTGAGGAATGGCGAATTTCAAGCAGTCCACCAAGCTTCATAATGTCCTCTACGACATCCGTGGACCGATTCTTCAGGCCGCCCAGCAGATGGAGGCGGAGGGTCACCGGATCCTCAAACTGAACATCGGAAACCCGGCACCGTTTGGTTTTGAAGCGCCTGACGCCATTTTGGTGGACATGATCCGCCACCTCCCCAACGCCCAGGGATACAGTGACTCGCGCGGCATCTTCTCGGCCCGGACGGCCGTATCCCAGTATTACCAAACCCGCGGCATCCAGAACATCCACGTTGACGACATCTACCTTGGCAACGGCGTCAGCGAGCTCATCACCATGTCCCTCATGGCGCTGCTCGAAGACGGCGATGAGGTTCTGATTCCCACCCCGGACTACCCCCTGTGGACGGCTTCTGTAGCCCTGGCCGGCGGGCGGCCCGTCCATTACCTCACCGACGAGGAGTCCGGCTGGCAGCCCGACCTTGAGGACATGGAAGCCAAGATCACGCCGCGCACAAAAGGCATCGTGGTCATCAACCCGAACAACCCCACCGGTGCTGTCTATCCGGAAGAGACGCTGAAGAAGATCGTGGCTCTGGCCGAGAAGCACGGCCTGGTGATCTTCGCGGACGAAATCTACGAGAAGATCCTCTACGAAGACGCCGTCCATGTGAACCTCGCCGGCCTGACGGGCGACGACGTGCTGTGCCTGACGTTCAGCGGCCTGTCCAAGGCGTACCGCGTCTGCGGCTACCGGGCAGGCTGGATGGCCATTTCCGGGCCGAAAAAGGATGCCGCGGATTACCTCGAAGGCATCAACCTGCTGGCCAACATGCGCCTGTGCGCCAACGTGCCCGCCCAGCACGCCATCCAAACGGCACTGGGCGGTTACCAGAGCATCAACGACCTCATCCTTCCCGGCGGTCGGCTCCTGGAACAGCGGAACAAGGCTTACGACCTCCTGAACGCCATTCCCGGCGTCAGCACCCAGCAGGCCAGGGGAGCGCTTTACCTGTTCCCCAAGCTGGATCCGGAGGTCTTCCACATCCGGGACGACGAGAAGTTCGTCCTGGACCTCCTGAGGGAACAAAAGATTCTGGTCTCGCACGGCCGGGCCTTCAACTGGGTACGTCCGGACCACTTCCGCATGGTCACCCTGCCCAACGTCAAGGACATCGAAGAGGCGATCGGACGCATGGCGGACTTCCTGTCGAGGTACCCGGGCAACTAGCCTGAGTTCCATGCTGCGCCGCCCGGGCGCTGCCCGGCAGGAAGGCAAGCCATGGTCGCTTCGGTTGAGTTCGCCAAGAGTCCAGCAGAAGTTTTGAGGGTGGATTCGGGATTCACACTTGCGGGTGTGGATCCCGAATCGACGCCGGGATATTCAGGCAACAAGGTGGACGGCAAGGCCTTGCTCGGTGCGCAGGATGCCAGGCTGACCGAACTCCAGGAGCAGTTGTTTGCGTCCGGAAAGTTCGGCAGTCCCAAGCGGTTGCTGTTGATCCTCCAGGCCATGGACACAGCGGGCAAGGGTGGGGCCGTCAGCCATGTTGTGGGTGCCATGGACCCGCAAGGTGTCCACCTGACAGCGTTCAAGGCACCCACCGAGGAAGAGAAAGCCCACGATTTCCTGTGGCGGATCGAGAAGCAGGTTCCGGCTGCAGGCATGGTGGGTGTCTTCGACCGCTCCCACTACGAGGATGTCCTCATCCACCGGGTGCACGGATGGGCCGACGCCGAGGAACTGGAACGGCGGTATGCAGCCATCAATGACTTCGAGGCGCGCCTGGCCGAGCAGGGAACCACCATTGTCAAAGTCATGCTGAACATCAGCAAGGACGAACAGAAAAGACGCCTGATCGCACGGTTGGACGATCCGACCAAGCATTGGAAGTACAGCCGCGGCGACCTCACCGAGCGGGCCTTCTGGGACGACTACATGGACGCCTACAGCGTCGCCTTCGAGAAAACATCCACCGACGTCGCCCCGTGGCACGTGGTTCCGGCCAACAAGAAGTGGTACGCGCGCATCGCTGTCCAGGAATTGTTGCTGGAGGCCCTTCGCGGGATGTCCCTGGACTGGCCCAAAGCGGAGTTTGACGTTGCCGCTGAACGCGCCTTGGTGGTCGAGTCCTGAGCTGTCCTTCGGCTTGCGTGCGGGGTTGCCGCGAGCCGTCCAGTCAGCCGTTTCTTCCTGTCAGTAGCGGCTTAGCCGTCGGGCTCGGGCAGTAGCGGGTTGCCCGTCGGTCGCGCGGCAGCACCCGGTTACTGACCCGCCCCGGAATCCGTGTTTGCCTCGCGGGCCGTTGCGAGCCGCTTGCGGGCGCCTTCCAGCCAGTCCTCACAGCGTTTGGCCAGCGCTTCGCCGCGTTCCCACAGGGCGAGCGACTCTTCCAGACTTGCGCCGCCGGCCTCGAGGCGGCCCACGACGGCCACCAATTGTTCACGGGCTTCTTCATAGCTCAGGGCGTCGAGCGACTCGGAGGCGTGTGCGGGGTTTTCGGTCATGGGTTTCCTTTGACTGGTGTCCCGGCCGCTTGGGCCGGCTGGTGGTCTATAGTGCGCCGTCGTTCGTGTCCTGGGATCATCGCCCGGCGATCTGGCCTTGCCCCACGGACGTTGCCCGGAAGCGTCCTTCCGCAACCCGGATGGCCAAAGCCGTTCCTTCCGGTGTCTGTTCCGGGCTGCTGACCACAGTGTGGCCCGCCTGGTCCTCGCCCACGATCTGCACCACGGCATAACCACGGTCGAGTGTCTTTTGCGGGGACAGGGCCCGTACTTGCGCGCGCAGGTGATGTACCTGGTCGAGGGCCCGCAGCACGGCTGTATTCACGGCAGAGTGGGACCTCTGCTGCAACCGGGCGATGTCCTCGGCACGCACCGCCACGAGGGTGTCCGGCGTGGCCAAAACCGGCCTCGACCTCAGGGCGTGCAGCCGGTCCGTTTCCGTGTCCACCATCCTCCCGATGCAGCGGCGCAGGTGGTCGCGGGCTTGCCGGACCGCCGCAAGTTCTTCGGAGACGTCCGGAACGATCCTCTTGGCTGCATCCGTTGGCGTCGAGGCGCGGAGGTCTGCAACGTCATCGAGGATCGGCCGGTCGGCTTCGTGGCCGATCGCACTGACCACCGGGGTTGTAGCGGCGGCCACGGCCCTGATCAGGTCCTCGTTGCTGAAAGGCAGGAGGTCCTCGAGGGCACCGCCGCCTCGGGCGAGGACGATGACATCCACGTGCGGATCCGCATCCAGCTTTTTGAGGGCGCCAATGATTTGCGAGACCGCAGTGTTGCCTTGGACTGCCACCTCGCGGACATCGAATTCGACGGCGGGCCAACGCAGCGCTGCGTTGCGCAGGACGTCCTTCTTGGCGTCCGAATCGCGGCCCGTGATCAATCCAATGCGGTGGGGGAGCAGCGGCAGCTTCCGCTTTCTGGAATCGGCGAAAAGCCCTTCTGCCGCCAAGGCCTGCCGAAGCCTCTCAATCCTGGCCAGGAGATCGCCCAGGCCTACCGGCCTGATGTCCTTGACGGACATGTTGAGTCGCCCGGTCTTCACCCAGAAATCGGCTTTCACCAAGGCCACTACGCGTGAGCCGCGTTCCAGCGGAGTCCGTTGGCGGTCCAGCACGGTGGACCACACCGAAGCAGGCAAGGAGATTTCGGCGTCGACGTCACGAAGAGTCAGGAACGCGTTGCCACCGCGGCGGTTCATTTCGATGACCTGGCCCTCGATCCATGCAGCAGGTGCACGTTCGATGTGGGCCTTGAGCTTCCGCGACAACAATTGCAGGGGCCACGGGTTGTCCGGGCTGGTCTCGGCAGCAGTTGCAGGCAGTGTCGATTCAGGGCTGGCTTCAGCTGACATGGGTGATCCGTGCTTTTTCCTGCATGTGCCTGTCCTCGGTAGCCTTGCGCCCGCCGGTTACCGGGCTGCTTTCCAACTCTATCCATAGCCGCAGCCGCCGGGTCCCTTATTTTTGCCTGTATGTGGACAGTCCTAGGATGGTTGGACAGCCCCCTAGCACCGAGGTAGACCTTGCGTACTTTTGTCTCAGCAGTGGGAGTGATCCTCGCTTTGCTGCTCATAGCCGTGGCCGTGCCTGCAGCATGGGTTGATGCGAATGTGGTCAAGGAGGACGGCTTCGTTCGCATGGCCGGTGCCTTGGGCAAGGACCCCGACTTTCAGAACCGCCTGACCGGCGCGGCCGTGAGCACCTTCGAGTCCTCCGTGCAACTGCCCGAGCCGGTCCGCAACCTCGCGGGCGATGCCCTCAAAGGCGCTGCGAACGGCATGCAATCGTGGAGCGACTATCCGCAGGCTTGGGAAGAAACGGTCCGGAACAGCCACCGCCTCAATTTTGGCGGCCAAACCGAAGAGTCCGGTTCCCCCACTGCTTTGCTCCTGGACATTGCGCCGCTGGTCCGGCTCATCAGGGACCACTTCGCTTCGTCCACCGGGATCACCCTGGACGTCCCGGCTGAGAGCGTGGTGACGCTGGGGCAGCCGTCGCAGCGGCAGATCGTGGAGCGCGTATCTGCCTTCGCCCCGTTGTGGTGGGTTGCCGCACTGGGCGCCGCGGTGTCGGTTCTGCTCGCGCTGGCCGCGGCGCGCAGGCGCGCGCTGGTTTTCGTCTTCCTGGGACTTGGCGGGCTGGCTCTGGCCGCCCTCTGGAGCACGACGGCGGACCTCGCCGTTAGTTCAGTCCAGAACCTTTCCAGCGGCAACAGTGTGGCGGAGTTGTTCAAACAGGAGTTCCTCGAGTCGTCGCGGTCCGGCTTTGGTCAATGGATAGTCGTGGATGTTTGGGTCTCGGCTGCCGTCCTGGCATTGGGATTCCTTGGGTGGTTGGTAGCCGGGAGACGGCGGTCACCTTCGGCAAACCGGGCCACCACTGCCCGGTAGCATGGAAGGATGACCAGCACAGCAGTCTCCATTCCGATGCCCACGGTTCCCCGCAGACGTCGATCTCCCGAAGAGGTACTGGCGGCTGCTCCTGTGAACGGGACCAAGAAAGTCCTCCTGGCAGCCCCGCGTGGGTACTGCGCCGGCGTCGACCGTGCTGTCATCGCGGTCGAGAAGGCCTTGGAGCATTACGGACCTCCGGTCTATGTCCGCAAACAGATCGTCCACAACGTCCATGTGGTTTCCTCCCTTGAAGAAAAGGGCGCCATCTTCGTCGATGAGACGGACGAGGTCCCCGAGGGTGCCTTGGTGATCTTCTCTGCCCACGGAGTATCGCCTGCCGTGGTGCAGTCGGCTGAGGATCGGGGCCTGCGCACCATCGATGCCACCTGCCCGTTGGTGACCAAGGTTCACCGCGAAGCCGTGCGCTTCGCGAAAGAGGACTACGACATTTTGCTGATCGGCCACGACGGCCACGAGGAAGTAGAAGGTACGGCCGGCGAAGCCCCGGACCATATCCAGATCATTAATGGCCCGCATGAAGTAGGCAAGGTTAAGGTCCGCAATCCTGAGAAGACCATCTGGCTTTCCCAGACCACCCTGAGCGTCGACGAAACCATGGAAACCGTCCGCATGCTCAAGGAACGGTTCCCCACGCTCCAGGATCCGCCCAGCGACGATATTTGCTATGCAACCACCAACCGCCAGGTAGCCATCAAGAAGATCGCTCCGCAGGCCGACCTCGTGATCGTGGTGGGATCGGCCAACTCCTCGAATTCCGTCCGCTTGGTCGAAGTTGCCCTGGAGTACGGTGCAAAGACGTCGTACCGCGTGGATTTCGCCAATGAGGTGGATGAAAGCTGGTTCGAAGGCGTCGCCACCGTAGGCGTCACATCCGGCGCTTCGGTGCCGGAGGTTCTGGTCCAGGAAGTGCTGAGGCTGCTCGCAGACTACGGTTACGGCGAGGTCCAGGAAGTTGTGACGGCCGAAGAGGACCTTCTCTTCTCCCTGCCGAAGGAACTCCGCGCCACCCTGAAGCAGGCCGGCGATGTGAGCCGGGCACTTGGCGGACGCGGAAACCGCCCTACGTCCTAGAAAGATTCAGAAACTGGCCCCGGCCGGGTGATTGTCACATGAGTGAGAGTCACCCAGCCGGGGCCGTTTCTTTTGTCGGTATTTTGGCTGAAGCGGTGAAGAGTTGCTTACCCAAGCCCTCCACAGACCGCCTGGCCCGCTTTCCTAGGCGGCCGACTCGCGGTCGTGGTCCGTCTCGACCCGTGACTCCACGGCAAGGAGCTCCGGCGCTGCGAGGGAGCGCGGCACGGCCTCCACCGACGGCGGGGCGACGAGTCCGGCGTCGTCCATGGTGTTAAGTTTGCGGGCCGTGGGCAGAACCCGCGCCTCCAAAGTTCCCACCAAGGCGTTGTAGCGATCCACGGACGTTTTGAGGGAACTACCCAGTTTCCCGACATTCTCGCCCAGCGTGCCCATACGTTCGTACAACTGCCTTGCGAGTTCGAAGAGCTCGTGGGCGCTGTCCGTGAGGACGTCCTGCCGCCATGTGAAGGCCACGGATTTCAGGACCGCGAGCAGCGTTCCCGGCGAAGCCAGTACCACGTTCCTGGACAGGGCATGCTCCAACAAAGCCGGGTCCGCTTCCAAGGCCGAGGCCAGGATCGACTCGGCGGGCAGGAAGCAAATGACCAATTCGGGGGAGTTGCCGGGGATGTCCCAATACTTCTTCGAAGCGAGGGCATCAATGTGGGCCTTGAGCGCCTTGGCGTGCTGGGCAAGGAGCACTTTGGGATCTTGGTTGGCTGAAGGCGTGACGGACTCGCCGAGGGCACCCTCGCCGTGGAGCTGCTCCTGCGCCGCCAGGTATGAAGCCAGGGGCACCTTGGCATCCACTACCAACTGTTTGCCGCCGGGAAGCTGGACCACAAGGTCTGGACGCAGGGTGTTGTCACTGCGTGCGGAATGCACCTGCTCGTGGAAGTCCACGTGGCGCAACATACCCGAGGCCTCAACCACACGGCGAAGCTGGACCTCGCCCCACTGGCCGCGGGCACTGTTGGATCGCAGTGCGGATGCCAAAGCATGCGTCGACCTGAGGAGCTGCTCGTCAGAGAGCCGGGCGTCCTGCAGTTGCTGCGCCAATTGCCCGTACTGTTCCACGCGGTCGCGCTCCAGGAGCGAAACCTGCTGCTGGACTGCGGTCAGCTTCTCGGCGACCGGGGCAAGGGCGCGCAGGACGCTGCCGTCCGAGGTCCGTGCCTCGCTCAGTTCCCGGTTCTGTGCGAACAAGAGCCGACGTTCGGCGTCGGCAGCTGCGAACTGGACCGTCACCTCCGAAAGGCGGGACGAAACGGCGTCGAAGTCCGCTTCAAGTCCGGCGCCCCGGCGCTGGAAGAGCACATACCCGATGCCAAGTCCGACGGCCGCTCCGATCAGCAGCATGAGCAGGGCCAGAACCAATCCAAATCCATCCATGCAGTAACCCTGTCACAGGGGTACGACAGTTTTAGTGCAGCCTCGCGTGTGACCCTTCGGTGCCGGTTTCAACAAGAAAGTCCGCGGACGTTCCGGGTAGAATCAATCCTCGTGGCTCTTACTATTGGCATCGTCGGACTGCCCAACGTCGGCAAATCAACCCTTTTCAACGCACTGACCCGCAACCAGGTGCTTGCTGCGAACTATCCGTTCGCAACCATCGAACCCAATGTCGGCGTCGTGAACCTGCCGGACCCCCGCCTTGCGAAGCTGGCGGAGATCTTCGGTTCGCAGAAGTTGCTGCCCGCGCCGGTGTCCTTCGTGGACATCGCCGGGATTGTGAAGGGTGCATCGGAGGGTGAAGGCCTGGGGAACAAGTTCCTCGCCAACATCCGCGAGGCCGAGGCGATCGCCCAGGTTGTCCGCGTCTTCGACGACCCCGACGTTGTGCACGTCGACGGCAAGGTGGACCCACGCTCCGACATGGAGACCATCAATACCGAACTGATCCTGGCCGACCTCCAGACGATCGAAAACGCGATCCCGCGCATCGAAAAAGAAGTCAAGATCAAAAAGCGTGAAGCGGCCGAGCTGAACGCCATCAAGGCTGCACAAGCTGTGCTCGAACGCGGCGACACCATCTTCTCGTCGATCAAGAGCGACAAGCTGGAGATGGGACACCTCAAGGAGCTCGGCCTCCTGACGGCCAAGCCCTTCATCTACGTCTTCAACGCCGACGAAGGCATCCTCGGCGACCCCGCCAAGCAGGATGAGCTGCGCGAGCTCGTTGCCCCCGCCGATGCCGTGTTCCTTGACGCGAAGCTTGAGGCAGACCTCGTGGAACTGGACGAGGAAGAAGCCCGCGAAATGCTGGAAATGAACGGGCAGAGCGAATCCGGGCTGGACCAGCTCGCCCGCGTCGGCTTCCACACCCTTGGCCTGCAGACCTACCTGACTGCCGGCCCCAAGGAAACCCGCGCCTGGACCATCCGCCAAGGTGATACCGCTCCGCAAGCAGCCGGCGTGATCCACTCCGACTTCCAGCGCGGCTTCATCAAGGCCGAAGTTGTGTCCTTCGACGACCTCATCGATGCCGGCTCCATGGCCGAGGCCAAGTCGCGCGGCAAGGTCCGCATCGAAGGCAAGGAATACGTCATGGCCGACGGCGACGTGGTGGAGTTCCGCTTCAACGTCTAGTTTTGCGAGCCAACATGGCCCCGATCCAAGCTGAGCACCGCAGCTCGGATCGGGGCTTCCTTTTTCCGGAAAGAGAACTATGCCACCGAGTTGTCCACATAGCGCCGTGGAGCGCCTCTCAACGGTCAGCTACTTGGCAATACTGGGCAGATGGGAATCAGATACTACGCATTTGCCTTCGACGGAGACATGACTGATCGGGTACTCGCCGACCCAAGAAGTGTTATGTCATCGGATCCACTCGCAGATGCCTGGGGGTTCGAACCAGGAGCTGAGGTCGGTTTTCCCACTTTCGAACAATCCATACCTGAGCGCGACATGCTCTATTTGGACAAGGCATGGAGGGAACTGCAGGCTTTCACTGCCCCGTCCAGGACAGGAGCGGATGCAAGACCGGCCTTTCGCATGTTCGAGGGCGAGGTAACCATGCATTATGACGGCTGGGAATCATGGATTCGGGTGCTGCCACCGATGGACGTACCGGCAATCGCCCAAGACTTGAGCGACATCACTGACGCAGAGTTGGGAAACTGGTTGCAGGGTTCCTTGCGTTTCCAGAGGGACTCGAACGTCTCCTACGCCGTTGGCTACCTGCAGCGGGCGCGGGCTTTCGTCAATGATCTGGCGGCCTCCGACCGTGGCTTTGTTTATCTCATTGGTTAGCCTGGGACAGCGGAATATCACGCGATATTATGGCGGTATGGGCAATGCCGTGAGGGAACTCCGTGAGGCTGCCGGAATCAGCCAGGGTGAGTTGGCCCGGCGCTCCGGAGTGGCGCAGCCAAACATTGCGGCGTACGAATCGGGCCGCCGCAATGCATCCCGGGGGATGCTGGATCGTCTTCGTGCCGCTGCGCGCCCCTTGCCGCACGTGGTCCTTGCCTCGCGGGCGCAGGAGCTACGTGAATTGGCTGGCCGTTACGGATTCAGCAACGTTCGCGTCTTTGGGTCGGCCGCACGTGGAACCGATGGTCCGGGGAGTGACCTGGACATCCTGGTGACTCGTCCGGAGGGCATCGGACTGTTGACGGTGGCCGCGTTCGCCGCCGCAGCGAGTGAATTACTGGGAGTCGAAGTCGATGTCGTCACGGACGGCGGCCTGCGTGCAGATCACGAAATCCTGACGACGGCGGTCGCAGTGTGAATCAACGGGACGCCGCCGCGCTCAAGTAAAGCTCCGTCTCCTCAAGGTGCCGTGGTCTCTTATCAAACGCATGGGGGATCGCCTCGCGAATACCTGGACGGCGGCGCCTAGCGCATAGCCCCGGTCCAGCTGAGAGATCAGCAGGACCGGGGCCCTTTCTTACCTAAAAACAGTCCTGTCCTGCTGTCAGACAGCGAATATTACCACCGAGTAGCCTTTGACTTGAAATCCCCGGCAAATTAGGCAAGTGGAGGTTGCGGAACGGTTACAGTTTGGCTGGTTGGTTCCAACATTCGGACGCAATGTGGGTAGGCTTACACTCACATGTAGGCAACGTCACAGTAGGAATCTGTGCCCGCGCCTGGGGGAATCACGAACTTCCCTGACCAACTCCACGACTCATAGGAGGCGGAATGCGTTTCTCGCGCACTTCCAAAGCTCTGGGCGTAGCGGCGATCGTCGCCCTCGCCATGACCGCCTGCGGTGGCGGCACGGGCGGCAATACGAACAGCTCGGCCGCTGCCGACCCCAACAAGGTCATCACCGCTTACAGCAATGAACCGCAGAACCCGCTGCTCCCGGCGAACACCAACGAAGTGTACGGTGGCCGCGTCGTCGAGCTGCTGTTCGAAGGCCTTCGTTCCTACGACGCCAACGGCAAGCCGGTCAACGCGCTGGCGGAGTCCATCGATACCACGGACTCCCAGAACTGGACCATCAAGGTCAAGTCTGGCGCCAAGTTCACCAACGGCGAGCCCATCACGGCCAAGACGTTCGTTGACTCCTGGAACTTTGCTGCGCTGAGCACCAACCTCCAGAACAATGGCTTCTTCTTCGAATCCATTGAAGGCTACGCCGATGTCAGTGCCGTCAACGAGACCACGGGCGCTGATGGCAAGAAGACCTCCACCCCGGCTCCGACTGCCCAGACCATGTCCGGTCTGGCAGCCAAGGACGATCAGACCATCACGGTCAAGCTGTCCCAGCCGGAAGCCGACTGGTCGCTGCGCCTGGGTTACTCCGCTTTCTACCCCCTGCCCTCCGAGGCGCTGAAGGACTCCAAGAAGTTCGGCGAGAACCCGGTGGGCAACGGCCCGTACAAGTTCGAGAAGGAAGGTGCCTGGGTCCACGACCAGTCCATCTCCCTGGTCAAGAACCCCGATTACACAGGTCCGCGCACTGCCAAGAACGGCGGCGTGACGTTCAAGTTCTACACTGACCCGGGCCCCGCATACACGGACCTTCAGGCCGACAACCTTGACGTGACCGACGTCCTGCCGTCCAACGCCCTGAAGACCTACACCACTGACTTCCAGGACCGTAACTCCACCAAGCCTGTGGCCAACAACTCCACCCTGAACATCCCGGGCTACAACCCGAACTTCCAGGGTGAAGCAGGCCTGCTCCGCCGTCAGGCCCTATCCCACGCCATCAACCGTGACGAGATCACTAAGGTGATCTTCAACGGCACCCGCACCCCGGCCACCGAATTCACGGCTCCGGTACTGGATGGCTACAACGACAACATCCCGGGCAGCGATGTCCTGAAGTTTGACGCCCAGAAGGCCAAGGACCTGTGGGCCCAGGCTGAAAAGATCAAGCCGTACGATGCCTCCAAGCCGCTCCAAATTGCTTCCAACACCGACGGTGGCAACAAGGAATGGATCGACGCCGTAGCTAACGGTTTCAAGAACAACCTCGGTATCCAGGCCGAAATCCAGCCGTTTGCCAAGTTTGCTGAGGTCCTCGACCTGCGCAAGTCCCAGTCCCTCCCGGGCCTGACCCGTGCAGGCTGGCAGGGCGACTACCCGTCGCTCTACAACTTCCTCGGCCCGGTTTGGGCAACCAACGCTTCCTCCAACTACGAGAAGTACTCGAACCCTGAGTTCGACAAGCTCCTCAAGGAGGGCCTGGCTGCAAAGACGCCTGAGGACGCAAACGCCAAGTTCAACAAGGCACAGGAGGTCCTCTTCAAGGACCTTCCCGGCCTGCCGCTGTGGTACCAGAACCGCCCGATCGTGTGGAGCAACAACGTTGTGAAGGCCGAGACCGGCTGGAACGGCGGCATCCTCTACTACAACATCGAGGCCAAGTAATCCTCAGGATCTGAACTTGCCGTGAGGCATTGGGGGCCCGGCCATGGCGCCGGGCCCCCAATTGCTTGCCTCGGCAGGAAGGCAAACATGACACACCTACACCCGTCCAGAGAAAGGGGGGTGAACCGTGGTCCGCTACATTCTGCGTAGGCTCCTCCAGGTGATTCCCGTCTTCCTGGGAACCACACTCCTTGTCTACTACATGGTGTTCGCCCTCCCTGGCGACCCCATCGCAGCACTCTTCGGCGAACGCCAGCCCCCGCAGAGCGTCATCGACGCGCTCCGGGCACAGTACAACCTGGACCAGCCTTTCTGGGTCCAGTACGGCATCTTCCTGAAGAACCTCTTCACGTTCAACCTTGGTGTTGACTTCACCCAGCAGCCCATCGCGGCCGCACTTGCCCGCGCCTTCCCAGTGACGGCAATGCTGGCCATCGAAGCCCTCATCATCCAGGCCGTCTTCGGCATTGCGTTCGGTGTTTTCGCCGGCCTGCGCAAGGGCAAGCTTTTCGACTCGACCGTCCTGGTCATGTCCCTCGTCGTGATCGCCGTACCTACCTTCGTCCTGGGCTTCGTCTTCCAGTTGGTGTTCGGCGTCCAGCTTGGCTGGGCCAAACCGACCGTCGGAGCCAATGCCGACTGGGGCAACCTGATCCTGCCAGCAGTCGTTCTGGGCTTGGTGTCATTCGCCTACGTATTGCGCCTCACCCGTGCATCGGTCAGCGAAAACATGAACGCCGACTACGTCCGGACCGCAACCGCCAAGGGCCTGTCGCGGCCCCGAGTCGTGATGGCGCACATCCTGAGGAATTCACTGATCCCGGTGGTGACCTACCTTGGTGCCAACCTCGGTGGCCTTATGGGTGGCGCGATCGTCACTGAAGGCATCTTCAACGTCCCAGGTGTAGGCAACAAACTGTTCCAGGCAATCCAGCGCAGCGAGGGGCCAACCGTCGTTGCCATTGTGAGTGTCCTTGTCCTGGTGTTTGTTGTGACCAACCTCCTGGTTGACCTCCTGTACGCCTGGCTTGACCCAAGGATCCGCTATGACCAGTAACACCGAACACTTCGTTGCACCCGTCGATGAGACACCGCTGCTGGCTACGGACAGTGTCAAGACTGAAAATGCCCCGTTGAGCCTCTGGGCCGACGCCTGGCGCAAGCTTCGCCGTCGTCCGCTCTTCATCATCTCGTCGTTGCTCATCCTGCTGCTCATCACCGTCGCCTTGTTCCCGGGCCTCTTCACCAGCGTGGCTCCCAACAGCGACTGCCAATTGTCCAACTCCGAGGCCGGTCCGACTGCAGGTCACCCCCTGGGCTTCACGCTTCAGGGTTGCGATGTGTACTCACGCGTTATCCACGGCACGCAGGCCTCCTTGTCCGTGGGTATTCTGTCCGTCCTGTGCGTGATCATCATCGGCGTCACGCTCGGTGCGCTGGCCGGTTACTACGGCGGCTGGCTGGACGCGGTCCTGGCACGTTTGGGCGACATCTTCTTCGCCCTGCCGATCATCCTCGGTGCTTTGGTCATCACCCAGTTGCCGCTGTTCCGGGAGAACAGGAGCGTCTGGACCGTGGTGCTCACCATATCCCTGTTGGCATGGCCGCAGATGGCACGTATCACCCGCGGCGCCGTGATTGAAGTGCGCAACGCCGACTTCGTAACGGCCGCCCGCTCCTTGGGCGTTTCCAAGTTCGGCGCCTTGGTGAAGCACGCACTGCCCAACGCCCTTGCGCCCGTCATCGTGCTGGCGACGCTTGAACTCGGTGTGTTCATCGTCCTCGAGGCAACGCTGTCCTTCCTGGGTGTCGGCCTGCCGACGAGCGTGATGTCGTGGGGTAATGACATCTCGGCAGCCAATGCGTCCATCCGCACCAACCCGGGCATCCTGCTTTACCCGGCAGCCGCCTTGTCCATCACCGTCCTGAGCTTCATCATGCTTGGTGACGCCGTCCGCGATGCTCTTGATCCCAAGAGCCGTCAGCGCTAAGGAGGCGAACATGACTTCAGCCAACATCAGCATCGATGAAGCCACGGCGACGGCCAGGCCAATTCTGGAAATCAAGGACCTCGCCATTACCTTCAAGACCGGTTCCGGTGAGGTAAAGGCCGTCAAGAACGCCCACCTGACCATCATGCCGGGCGAAACGGTCGCCATCGTGGGGGAGTCCGGTTCGGGTAAATCGACGACGGCGCTCGCCGCCATTGGTCTGTTGCCGAACAACGGCCGGGTCTCGGGCGGGCAGATCCTGCTCGACGGCGAGGATATCGCCCATGCGCCCGAGAAGCGGATGATCGAACTTCGCGGCAGCCACATCGGCATGGTTCCACAGGACCCCATGTCCAACCTGAACCCTGTGTGGAAGATCGGCTACCAGGTACGCGAGACGCTCAAGGCCAACGGGCGTCCCGACGGTCCTGAGGACGTGGCCCGTGCACTCGCCGAGGCCGGCCTTCCGGACGCCGCCCGTCGGGCAAAGCAGTATCCCCATGAGTTCTCGGGAGGCATGCGCCAACGCGCCCTGATCGCGATCGGCCTGAGTTGCCAGCCGAAGCTGCTCATCGCCGACGAGCCGACGTCCGCTTTGGATGTCACGGTTCAACGTAAGATCCTGGACCACCTGGACACCATGACCACCGAGCTTGGCACGTCGGTGCTGCTCATTACGCACGACCTCGGCCTTGCTGCCGAACGCGCGGACAAAGTAGTGGTCATGTACCAGGGCAACGTGGTGGAAGCCGGTCCGTCACTCGAACTGCTCCGAAACCCGCAGCACCCGTACACCAGACGACTGGTGGAATCTGCACCATCACTGGCCTCCCGCCGCATCCAGGTGGCCAAGGAACAAGGTGTCGAAGCCGAGGACCTGCTGGCACCCACTACGGTGGCAGAAAGTCGTGCCACGGACGATGTCCTGCAGATCAAGGACCTCCGAAAGGTGTACAAGCTGCGCCAAGGGCTGGGTCAGGCGACGGACTTCGCAGCCGTCGATGGCGTCAGCTTCAACGTCAAGCGGGGCACCACTACGGCGATTGTGGGCGAGTCGGGTTCCGGCAAATCCACGGTTGCCAAAATGGTGCTCCAGCTGGAGAGCCCCACGGAGGGCCAGATCGTGTTCGACGGCGTCGACACGGCAGGCCTGAAGGGCAAGGAACTGTTTAAGTTCCGGCGTCGCGTGCAACCGATTTTCCAGGATCCTTACGGCTCGCTGGACCCGATGTACAACATCTTCCGAACCATCGAAGAACCGCTCAGGGTCCACAAGATCGGCAACGCGGCCAGCCGCGAAAAGAAGGTCCGGGAGCTGCTGGACCAGGTTGCCTTGCCGCAGACCACCATGCAGCGGTACCCGAACGAACTCTCCGGCGGCCAACGCCAGCGTATTGCCATCGCGCGTGCTTTGGCGCTCGACCCCGAGGTCATCATCTGTGATGAGGCCGTCTCCGCTCTGGACGTCCTGGTCCAGGCCCAGGTACTGAACCTTTTGGCTGAACTGCAGGACAACCTCGGCTTGACCTACTTGTTCATCACCCACGACCTCGCGGTGGTCCGGCAGATCGCGGATCACGTGTGCGTCATGGAGAAGGGCAAGCTCGTGGAAACGGGGAGCACCGACGAGGTGTTCGACAACCCGAAGCAGGCTTACACGCAGGCTCTGCTGGATGCCATCCCCGGTGGCTCCTTGCTGTTGCCCCCGGCGGTGGCCTGACCGCCGTCGTACTCCACGGCAGCGGCACTAATGCGAAGAGCCGGTGGTCCCCGAAAGGGAACCACCGGCTCTTGCCGTTATCGCAATGACTACTGGGTGGGTGCCGGGGTGTCCGACTCCGGCCGCGGCTGCAGGCCCAGGGAAGCCAGTTGGCCGGCGAGGACTTTGCCCAGTTTTTCATGTCCGGAGGGCTTCATGTGTACGCCGTCCTGGAGGTCCTTGACGGCGTCGTACCGGCTCAGCCAGTCTCCGGCGCTGACGAAGGGGATGTTGTTCTTGGCCGCAACCCGGCTCAGCAAGGCGTCTACCTCGGTACGCCGTCCGCCTCCGTTATCGGCACCCTTGGCCAAGGTACCGATCATGGCCAGGCGCGAACCGGGGTAGCGCTTCTTGAGCACGGCGAGGAGGCGGTCGGCATTGGTGGAGATCTGCGCATCGGTGGCCTTCTGGGCGGCGTCGTTGCCACCACCCTGGACCACGATCAGCGGGGGTGCTCCATAGGGCAGCACCCAGTCGCCGCGCTGGAGGGCGTCGATGTAGTTTCCGGTCTTGGATGTTGAAGCAACAAAGCCCGTGCCACCCATGCCGGCAACGTAGAGCTTGTAGCCGAGTGCTGCGATGCCGCGCTGGGGCCATGAGTCCTTCGGCTGCGACTGCGAATCGCCAATGAGGACCGCCGTGTGCCTGACGTCGGCGAGGATGATCTCGTTGCGGTCATTGGCCGGGTTCCGGTAGAGCGAACCCACCGGAAGATCCGGTGAAGGAGATGCCGAAGGAAGCCCTTGCGGCTTCTGGGCGGCCGCCGTGGCAGCCGCGACAGGTGCGGGCGAACCCGATGAAAGGGTAGGGGATGGCGTATTTGTCCCGCAGCCTACCGACAGAACGCCCACGGCGATCAACGGTGCGAACAAGCGGAACACGGCCGAAGCTTTTCGCATCGATTTTCTCCGAAGGGCACTGGTTCCTGCAGACATCATGGGGCATGCCAGAGGGAAAATCCAGCGTCTTGAGATGAACTTTCGCAAAACCTGAGCAAGCGTGAGGGAAGGCACATTCACCCGCAGGATGTCTTGCCTTTTAGGCCCACTCATGCTGGTGCGTTTAGAATAGCCATAGGTGCCCTGTGTCCCGGGGTCTTTTCGTTGTGTGTTCCGGTCCGGAAGATCAGGTATGCGCGCGGATGAAAACAGCTGACTTCACCACTGAAACGAGTCATAAACGCATGTCTGAAACTACCGTTAACACTGCGTCGCGGAGCGATCTGCGCAACGTCGCGATCGTTGCACACGTTGACCACGGCAAGACCACCCTGGTCGATGCCATGCTCAAGCAGACCAACTCCTTCGCTGCCCATGGCGAGGTTGAGGACCGCGTCATGGACTCCGGCGACCTGGAGCGTGAAAAGGGCATCACCATCCTCGCCAAGAACACGACCGTTGCCTACAACGGCCCGTCTTCAAACGGCGAGACCATCACCATCAACGTCATCGACACCCCCGGCCACGCCGACTTCGGTGGCGAGGTTGAGCGCGGCCTGTCCATGGTTGACGGCGTCGTGCTGCTGGTTGACTCCTCCGAGGGTCCGCTGCCCCAGACCCGCTTCGTCTTGCGCAAGGCCCTCGCGGCGCACCTGCCGGTGATCCTGCTGGTCAACAAGACCGACCGTCCTGACGCCCGCATCGACGAGGTTGTCCACGAGTCCATGGACCTCCTCCTTGGCTTGGCTTCGGACCTCGCGGACGAGGTTCCGGACCTGGACCTGGACAAGGTCCTTGAGGTTCCTGTGGTCTACGCCGCCGCCAAGGTTGGCCGCGCTTCCCTGGAACAGCCGGCCAACGGCTCCGCCCCGGAGAACGAAGACCTTGAGCCGCTGTTCAAGACCATCATTGAGCACATCCCGGCACCGACGTACAACCCGGACGGTGTCCTGCAGGCACACGTGACCAACCTGGACGCTTCCCCGTTCCTCGGCCGCCTCGCCCTGCTCCGTATCTACAACGGCACGCTGCGCAAGGGCCAGCAGGTTGCCTGGGCACGCCAGAACGGTGAGCTGAAGACCGTCAAGATCACCGAACTCCTCGCCACCAAGGCGCTGGAGCGCGTTCCTGCAGAGTCTGCAGGCCCGGGCGAGATCGTGGCCGTTGCCGGTATCGAGGACATCACCATCGGTGAAACCCTCACGGACGTGGAGAACCCCGAGCCGCTGCCGCTCATCACCGTGGACGATCCCGCGATCTCCATGACCATCGGTATCAACACCTCCCCGCTGGCCGGCAAGGTCAAGGGTGCCAAGGTCACGGCCCGCCAGGTGAAGGATCGCCTGGACAAGGAACTGATCGGTAACGTCTCCATCAAGGTCCTCCCCACCGAGCGTCCCGACGCCTGGGAAGTCCAGGGCCGTGGTGAGCTCGCCCTGGCCATCCTCGTGGAGCAGATGCGCCGCGAAGGCTTCGAACTGACCGTAGGCAAGCCGCAGGTTGTTACCCGCATGGTCGACGGCAAGCTGCACGAGCCCATGGAACACATGACCATCGACGTCCCCGAAGAGTACCTCGGTGCCGTTACCCAGCTCATGGCCGCCCGCAAGGGCCGCATGACCAACATGGCCAACCACGGTACCGGCTGGTGCCGTATGGAGTTCATTGTTCCTGCCCGTGGCCTGATCGGTTTCCGCACCCGGTTCCTCACGGACACCCGTGGTGCCGGTATCGCTGCCTCCATTTCCGAAGGCTACGAGCCGTGGGCCGGTCCGATCGAATACCGTACCAACGGTTCGATGGTTGCCGACCGTGCAGGCGTTGTGACGCCGTTCGCCATGATCAACCTCCAGGAGCGCGGTTCCTTCTTCGTGAAGCCCACCTCCGAGGTTTACGAAGGCATGATCGTGGGCGAGAACTCTCGCGCTGACGACATGGACGTGAACATCACCAAGGAAAAGAAGCTCACCAACATGCGTGCAGCTTCCTCGGATTCCTTCGAGAACCTGACCCCGCCGCGTGAGCTGACCCTTGAAGAGTCGCTCGAATTCGCCCGTGAGGACGAGTGCGTTGAGGTTACGCCGGAGGACATCCGTATCCGCAAGGTGATCCTGGACGCCAACGAGCGCGCCAAGGCCAACCGCGCCCGCGCCAAGGCGTAGTGTCCAACAGCCCGGAGCAGTAGTTTGAACAAGAGAGTCGCCAGTGCGGCCCGTGGCATTGCCATGGCCGTGCTGGCGGCTCTTTTTGTCGCAGTAGCCGGAACGGTACTGCACCGGCAAAGCGTGGTGATTTCCGGCGTCGAGCTTTACTGGGGAGCCGGTGCCGCCCTGCTCCTGCTCGCTTCGGTCCAACTATGGTTGGTGGCGTGGTCGGCTTCGGTGATTCCGACGGCGGTAGCCGGCCTTGTTGCCTATGCCACCGTTGGGTTGTTGTCCTCTGGCGGGCCTGACAAACGCCTGGTGCTCGGCGACCTGCCGGGAAACGTATGGGTCTTCGGCATTGCCGGTGTGACCCTGTTGATGCTTGTAGCTGCGGCCTGGCTGGTGGCCAGATGGAAAGCGGCCCTCAAGGGCGGTTAAGGGCGGACCGCCGGGGTGGCGGTGGCGGAACCTGCTTGGCCGCGATCACCATGGCAAGCGGAATTTCGACGTCGGAGGTCCGGGTCCGCACGGTGCAACTGTTTCCGTTGACCGACACCAAGTAGCCCAGCGCGTCCGTCAGACCTTCCTGGATCTTGTACCGGACCACCACCCGGGTACCCGGTTCTGCGGTGAGGAGGAATTGTCTGGGCGGCAAATGCGGGGGAGTCACCGATTCATACTAAGACGCGGGCTAGGTTGGCGTCACAGCCCTGTTGGATAATAGGCTCGGAAGTTCAGTGCCCGGCGTGAAGCCGGCCGTATTAACCCGGCCTTCGCCGGGACAAACCGTTGAGAGGTCTGGGACGTGACGTACGTAATCGCGCAGCCGTGTGTGGATGTCAAGGACAAGGCATGTATTGAAGAATGCCCTGTCGACTGCATTTACGAAGGTGAGCGTTCCCTCTACATCCACCCCGACGAATGCGTCGACTGCGGTGCCTGCGAGCCCGTGTGCCCGGTGGAAGCTATCTACTACGAGGATGACACCCCGGAAGAGTGGGCCGACTACTACAAGGCCAATGTGGAATTCTTCGACGACCTTGGCTCGCCGGGTGGCGCCGCGAAGATCGGCAACACCGGTAAGGACCACCCGTTCATTGCCGCGCTGCCGCCGCAGAACCAAGACCACTAAGGGCGGTTGCATCCTTGATTTCCGCGGCACCGGCTTTCGGCCTTAACCTGCCTGACTACCCGTGGGAAGCCATGGCGCCCTACGCTGCCACGGCTGCGAAGCACCCTGGCGGTGCAGTGAACCTGTCCATCGGCACGCCCGTGGATCCCACGCCGGGCCTCATCCGTGATGCCCTCGCAGCGGCTTCTGATGCCCACGGCTACCCCACTGTCCACGGAACCGAGCCGTTGCGGCAGGCCGTGGTGGATTGGTTTGCCACCCGACGCGGGGTTCCGGGGCTTGATCCCCGCGACGTCATGCCAACCGTAGGCTCCAAAGAACTGGTGGCCTGGCTCCCGTTCCTGCTCGGCCTGGGCAGTGGTGACGTCGTGGTCAGGCCGACTGTGGCCTACCCGACCTACGACATCGGGGCGATGCTCGCCGGAGCCACAGCCGTGGCCGCGGACAACCTGGATGAACTGGACGCAGCTACCCGTGCCAAGGTGCGGCTGGTGTGGATCAACTCTCCGGGTAATCCCACCGGAAGCGTGCGCAGTGTTGAGTCCTTGCGTGAAATCGTCGGCCAGGCCCGTGAACTCGGTGCCGTCGTGGCCTCGGACGAATGCTATGCCGAGCTCGGCTGGGGCGAATGGGATGCGCAGCGCGGTGGCGAAGCAGTGCCGAGCGTCCTGGATCCCCGGGTCACAGGCGGTTCCACCGACGGGCTGTTGAGTGTCTACTCCCTCAGCAAGCAGTCGAACCTCGCAGGGTACAGGGCGGCCTTCGTTGCCGGGGACTCCGCGATCATGGCCAACCTGGTCAACAGCCGCAAGCATGCCGGAATGATTGTTCCCTTCCCGGTCCAGGAAGCCATGCGTGTGGCTCTTGGGGACTCGGGGCATGTGCTGGCGCAGAAGGATCTCTACCGCAGCCGGCGTGAACGGATCGTTCCGGCGCTTGAGAAGTTCGGCCTGCAGATCCACGAGTCGAAGGCCGGGCTGTACCTCTGGTCCACGGCCGGTGAAGCCACATGGGACACGGTGGCGCGCTTTGCGGATTTGGGCATCGTGGTGGGTCCCGGTGTTTTCTATGGCGACGCCGGCAACGGCTTCATCCGCGTGGCGCTGACCGGTTCCGACGAGCGCATCGACGCCGCCGTGGAGAGGTTAAACTCAGCCTCATAACGATGCTGTGACTTGCAGCACAAACGCTGTGTTTCCGCCAGTAACCAGACGGCACGGATTAGTTCCGGGGGGTTACTGGCGGTAACTTTTTAACTGACTATCAATGGTGGCCTTCAATAAGAAAGCACTTCGGCCGTTGGAGCCCTGCAACAGTGGGGCCGAATGCGGCGTCACCAAGAGTTGGTTGGACAAGCGTTCTATAGAGGCCCAGAGGCCTCATGAAGGGGACTCCATGACTGAGACCACCAGCGCGACACTGCGCCATGCCGGCGGCGAACTCGAACTGCCGCGCATCAAGGTTGTAGAAGGAAACGAAGGTTACGACGTTTCCAAGCTGCTGAAGCAGACGGGCGCCGTTGCCTATGACCCCGGCTTCATGAACACAGCCGCCACCACGTCGGCCATCACCTACATCGACGGAGACGCAGGCATCCTGCGCTACCGCGGTTACCCGATCGAGCAGTTGGCCCAGCACTCAAGCTTCCTGGAAGTTTCCTACCTGCTGATCTATGGCAACCTCCCCACCCCCACCGAACTGGAAGAGTTCGATCAGCGCATCCGCCGCCACACGCTCCTCCACGAGGAATTGAAGGGCTTCTTCGGCGGCTTCCCCCGCGACGCGCACCCCATGCCCGTCCTCTCCTCGGCCGTTTCCGCGCTGTCCACCTTCTACCAGGACTCGCTGGATCCGTTCAACGCGGAGCACGTGGAGGTTTCCACCATCCGCCTCATGGCCAAGCTCCCGGTCATCGCGGCTTACGCCCACAAGAAGTCCATCGGCCAGCCCATGCTGTACCCGGACAACTCCATGAACCTGGTAGAGAACTTCCTCCGCCTGAGCTTCGGCCTCCCGGCCGAGCAGTACGAGCTTGATCCCGTTGTGGTCAAGGCGCTGGACCTCCTGCTCATCCTGCACGCGGACCACGAGCAGAACTGCTCCACCTCCACCGTGCGCCTGGTGGGTTCGTCCAACGCGAACCTCTTCGCGTCGGTATCCGCCGGCATCAACGCCCTCTTCGGACCCGCCCACGGTGGCGCCAACGAGGCCGTCCTGAAGATGCTCCGCCAGATCCAGGCCGACGGCATCAAGCCCGAGGACTACATGGAGAAGGTCAAGAACAAGGAAGACGGCGTCCGCCTCATGGGCTTCGGACACCGCGTCTACAAGAACTACGATCCCCGTGCCAAGATCATCAAGGCCACGGCCCACGAGGTCCTCGGCAAGCTCGGCGGCAACGACGAACTGCTGGACATCGCCATGCGCCTCGAAGAGAAGGCCCTCGCGGACGACTACTTCATCCAGCGCAAGCTGTACCCGAACGTCGACTTCTACACCGGCCTCATCTACAAGGCGATGGGCTTCCCGGAGAAGATGTTCACGGTGCTCTTTGCCATTGGCCGCCTTCCGGGCTGGATTGCCCAGTGGCGCGAAATGATCAACGATCCCCAGACCAAGATCGGCCGTCCGCGGCAGCTCTACACGGGGGAGCCGGAGCGCAACTACCCGGCCAACTAATACGGCGATTAACGACGTCGGGCGCCCCCCCCCCGCGCGGGGGGGGGGCCCCCGGGGGGATAGCCCCCGGGGGCGAGGGGGCGACCCAACCACGCCGGGGGCCCGAAC